>DASTEB010000060.1:0-13144 GCA_035710025.1 Chloroflexia bacterium | reverse complement strand
AGCTGCACCAGGGCCGTGGCGAACTTGCCGCCACCCTGGTCCTCCTGCAGCCGCCAGCGTCCCAGGTGGTGCGAGCAGGCGATCACGCCGGGGCGTATCCCCTCGGTCACCCACACCTTGTCCACGAAGTAGCCGATCTCGGTCACTACCTTGATCAGGTCGCCGCTTCGCACGCCGAGGCGGGCGGCGTCCTCCGGGTGGATCCACACCGGGTTCTTGTGGCTGATCTCGTACAGCCACTTGGCGTTGCCCGAGCGAGTATGTATGAGCGTGGGCAGGCGGAACGTCGAGAGAAGCACCGCCTCGTTGTTGGTCCGGTCCACCTTGCTCGGGTGGACGTGGCTGTGCATGTAGCCCGGTATGGCGTACTCGGGCCAGCCCCAGTCCCGCAGGGTCGTCGAATAGAACTCCAGCTTGCGCGACGGCGTCGGGAAGCCGACCACGCGCTCCCCGTCCTCAAGCTGCACGCCGACCGGCCGCCCTACCTCCGGGTCGGGCTGGAAGAAGGGCAGCGGGGTGATGTTGGACGAGGGCGCGGCGGGCTGCTTCGTGTAGACCACGCCGGAGCGCGGGTCGACGGTCGTGCCCGCCATCTCGTCGGGCGTGAGGGTGCGGTCGAACGTCTCCATGACGCCCTTGCGAAGCTCAAACGCCCCGTGCCGCTTCATGTATTCGAGCGGGCTGAGGCCCTCTTTCGCGGCGGCCTCGGGCAGGCCGGGCACGTGGTTCTCGAACATCCACCCGTATAGCTCGTCCACGGTGATCTTCTCGCCGGGGCGGTAGGGGCTTTCGAAGGTCTTTCGGATGCCGAGGCTGCCGTCCGGGTCGATGCGCCACGACAGGTCGATCCAGAACTCGGTCTCCTCCCACACCTCGCCCGGGTTGGCTTCGCGCGTATCAGACACCGGGCGGCCCATGCGGCGCAGCGCCTCGCGCATCACCGGCTGGCGGAACGCTATCCACGCCCCCGCGTGGGTCTCCTGGCTCATCAGGTCGTGCCGTTCCGCTCCCAGGCCCATCGGCAGGATGTAGTCGGCGAACCAGCCCGTCTCGCTCCACACCGGCGACATGTGCACGTGCAGCCCCATCTTCGACTCGTCGGTCAGCGCTTCGAGCCAGGTCATGCCGTCGGGGTTGGTCCACAGAGGGTTGTACACCCGGCTGAAGTACACATCCACCTTGCCCCTGCCCTCTTTCAGGAAGTGGGGCAACAGGATGCTCATCTCGAAGAAGGCGAGCGGGTACTCCTTGGGCCAGGTCAATTCGTTCCATACCTTGGCGTGCGGGGCCATGTTGGGGTGGCGAGGCGCCCACTTGTCCCACACGTTGGCCGACGAGCCGCCCTCGACCCCGATCGAGCCCATGAGCACGTTCACGAACCACATGCAGCGCGAGATCATCCACCCGCCCAGGTTGCTGCTGGCGGCGCTGCGCCATATATGGGTTGCAAGCTTGCCGCCGGAACGGGACACTATCTCGGCCACGCGCTCGATCTGCTCGGCCGAGACGCCCGACTCCTGCGAGGCGAACTCGAAGGAGTACTTGGCGTACGTCTCTTTCAGCACCTCCTCGAACGTCTCGAAGTTGGCGGGGCGGCCGGGGTGCTCGGCGGCCATGTACTCCCGCCAGTTTGTCCAGCGGCGCAGGAAATCGCGGTCGTAGCGCCCGGTGTGCAGCAGGTAGTTGGCGATGGCAAGCAGGATGGCCGACTCGCTGCCCGGCCAGGGCGAAAGCCACTCGTCGGCCATGGACGCGGTATTGGACAGGCGCGTGTCGAGCACGATCAGCTTGGCGCCCGCCATCTTGCCCTCCATGATGCGCTGAGCGTGCGGGTTGAAGTAGTGTCCCGACTCCAGGTGGCTCGAGACGAGGAAGATCACCCGCGCATTGGCGTGGTCGGGCGAGGGGCGGTCGTAGCCCATCCACAGGGCCTGCCCGGCGCGCGCCCCCGAGGAGCACACGTTGGTGTGCGAGTTGTGCGCGTCGACGCCCCAGGCGGGCAGCACCCACTCCATGAAGCCGTCGTGCCCAGGGCGGCCGACGTGGTACATCACCTCGGTGCGCCGGTCCTCAACGATAGCCTTTCGGATTCGCTCGGCGATGTCGTCCAGCGCTTCGTCCCAGCTAACCCTCTTCCACTTGCCCTCGCCGCGCTTGCCCACGCGCTTAAGCGGGTAGAGGATGCGGTCGGGGTCGTACACCTGGTTGAGGGTGGCCGGGCCCTTGGCGCAGTTGCGCCCGCGGCTCCCGGGGTGGTGGGGGTTGCCCTCGAACTTCTGTATCTTGAGGCTGTCCTTGTCCACGTAACCCAGCAGGCCGCACGCGCTCTCGCAGTTGAAGCACACCGTGGGCACGAGCATGTAATTGCGAGACACCTTGCGCGGCCAGGCCTTGGGGTCGTACTCGGTCCAGTCGTCCCAGCGCTCGAACGGAGGGTAGTTGCTCAGGCCGCCCGGCTGCGCCGCGGTCACAGGGCCGGGGGCGTCCACCGTGCCGTCAGCCGAGGGATGGGAGAGTCCGGCGGGCGGCAGGTCGCTCGTGTCGGTCAGGGCCTGGGACATCATCAGTTTGCCAAGCACTCGTTGCAGCATCGGTAGTGAACTCCTTAGCCTTGCGGCCTAGCTTAGCTGTTGGGTATCTCCTGGGGCGCGGTGATGTAGGCGTACTCGAACAGGAGCAGGCCAACCACCGCGGCAAAGGCCGCGAGCGCGCCGAGGATCAGCAGCCACGCGCTGCCCACGAACATGCCGAGGGCGAGCAGCGCCAGCGGCACTACGTGGCCCAGCACGATGCCGCCCCACCAGAACAGGCCGCGGAAGCGCCCGTGGCTGATGCTGTGCGCGGCGCGGGCCGCCACTTCGCTCGCGTGGGCTACGCCGAACTCGCCGAACAAGGTCACCAGCAGGCCCAGCACCACCGACACCCCGAACGTCCACAACAGGAACGTCGCCACGGCATCGGACAGGCCCGTGAACACGCCGACCACCAGCAGCGCGCCCGTGCCCGCCATCACGGCCTGCAAGGACATGTGGAAGGGCAGCAGCGGGCTTTGCCACAGGTCGCGCCCCTCGGCCTGCGCGAACAGGAACGCGGTATACGAGGCGGCACCGAGCGCGAGCGGTACGGTGAGCCAGGCAAACCACGGCCGCAGCGTCGAGGTGAGCCCGGCGTCAATCCAGCCGAAGGCGGTGCCCGCTTCGAGCAGGAACCACAGGCCCGCCACGAGCGAGAACCCCATCAGCAGGAACGCGCCGCGCGCCAGCCAGCTTCGCCACTGGGGGTGTCTGACGATGTAGCCGAAGCGCGCCGGCTTATCCAGGTCGTACACCAGCAGCGCCGTGGTAATCCCGGTAAAGACCAGCGACACGAACAGCGCGATGGCTGCCAGCGTGCTGCTTATCGTTCCTAACCCGAGGATCACAGCCGCGGCGAGCACCATGCCCATGCCCGCGCCGATATCCTTCGTAGTCACGTAGGTCGGCACCGGCCAGTGCCACGGTATCTTGTGCTGGGCGGTATACGCGGTCTGAATCATCCCCTCGGCCACGCGGCCCCCGGTTGTGATCGGCCCGCTGCCCACGCCCATGCCCTGGGTTTGCGGCGTGCGGATCGGCGTGCCGCCGGGGGCTGTTCGACCCCCTCCAGCGTACGCACCGTATGCCTCGCCTCCGCGCGCCTCCACCGACGCGCCGACGGCGACAGGCTCGCGCACAGGTGCCGACGCGCCGTTACTGTGCCCGTTGCTGTGGCCGTTCACCCTCGCGGTGAGGGCGAACAGGTCGAAGTCCTCCACGATGGCGTGGGCCTGGTCGGTCGCCACGTCGGCCCACATGAAGGTCGGGCGCATGGCGGGCGCGGTCGGGGTTAGCGTTACCTCGTCGGCGTCGATGTAGAACAGCTTGGGCGCGGTGCCCTGCTCGGGCTTGCGCACGCTCACCGGCTCGCGGGCCACCAGCCTGCTGATCTCCGAATGCGGGTTGTCCAGGTCGCCCGACACGATGGCGTGGGTGGGGCAGACGATCACGCAGGCAGGCTCGAGGCCGATGTCGGTGCGGTGCGAGCAGTAGTGGCACTTCGCGGCGGTGTGGCTCTCGGGATCGATGTAGATAGCGTCGTAGGGGCAGGCCTGCAAGCACGCCTTACAGCCGATGCAGCGGTCCTTGTCGAACTCCACGATGCCGTCGTGCCGCTGGTACATCGCCGTGACCGGGCAGATGCGCACGCACGGCGGGTTAGCGCAGTGGTTGCACCGGGTCACCTGGAAGTGCCTGCGAGTATCGGGGAAAGCGCCCGTCTCGACGTACTTCACCCAGGTGCGGCTCACCCCGAGCGGCACCTGGTTCTCCGACTTGCACGCCACGCTGCACGCGTGGCAGCCGATACACTTGCGCTGGTCAATCAGGAAGCCGTAGTTAGCCATGGCCACTCCTTCAGTGGGCAGTGGTCGGTGGCCAGTGGCCAGTACGTGGGTTATGTCCGGGCAGATAGTGCGGAATGAGCCGGGAGACTAAAGTGGGCTCACACGTCACCCGATACGCAACACTCTGACCACTGACCACTAACCACTGACCACTAGATGAACAGCGATACCTTGGCGCGGGCGGCATCTCCGAGAAAGGTGGCTACCCCACCCTTCTCCACGCCGTCCATCATCTCCTCGTCGCTGATGCCCATCAACTCGCGGGTCATGTCACAGGCCACCATCCGCACGCCGAACTCCTGGGCCAGCCCCACAAGCTCCTCGACCGAGGTGACGTTGTGGTCGCGCATCATCTTGCGCATGATACGCGCGCCCGCGCCCATGAAGTTCTTCTGCGACAGGCCGAGGCGCGTGGTGCCCGCGGGCAGCATGACGGTGAACGCCTTCTGCAGGAAGTTCTTGCCCAGGTAGCGCTTCTGCTTCTTGATGATGCTCAGGCCCCAGAAGGTGAAGAACATCGACGTTTCCATGCCCATCGCAGCGGCGCCCGTGGCGATGATGAAGGCAGCGATCGTCCGGTCCATGTTGCCCGAGAACACCACCATAGCAAGGCGGTCCTCGACGTCGCGGGCAGGCATCTCCTCAAGCTCGGCCACGCGCGCCTCCAGCGCCGCGATGCGCTCCATCAAGTCCTCGGAGCCGGTGACCTTCGCGATGCCCGGCTCGCTCTCGGGCGAGCTTTCCTTTGGCCGTTTCGTAGTAGTCGTCGCCATGAAGTGCCCCTCCTATTCCAATGCGAATCTGAAGCAGCCGCCGAGCGTTACTTGGTCCGCCGCACATAGTGGACGTACAGGGTGTCGCCGTTTTCGTGGGCGGTCTCCTGGGCCAATAGCTCGATGTTCTTCGCCACCTTGGCCCAGCCCTCGAAGTCGGCGAGCGAGCCTCGGTCGGTGGCGATCACCTGCAGTACCCCACCCACCGGCATATCCATGATCGCCTTGCGGCTCTGCAGGAGAGGCTGCGGGCACTTCAGCCCTTTGACGTCGAGCACCCGGTCAGAATCGTGTGGCATTTGTAGCCTCCTCTTGGCTCCTGGGGATCAGAGTATGGTCGACTGGGTCGACTCCAGCGCGCAGATGTTCTTGCCTAGCTCAAGCTCGGTCGCCTCGGTCTCGTCCGGCTCCACCAGCCCCAGGTTGACGCGCTTGATCTGCACGTACTGGGGAGGGAACACCGGCAGGTGATGGAGCATGTACTCCACGAACGCCTCTTTCGGCTGAGGGCTGAGCCACTCGTTCAGCCGCCGCACCTCTGAGAGCGGAGCCGCGAACCTGCCGCCGGGCCGCGCCTCGGTGAACATTCCGAAGTGCGCGGGCATCAGCAGCGCCTCCTCAGGCACGCGCCTGGGCAGCACTTCGAACAGGCTGTCGTACAGAATGGGCGCCCACGTCTCGCCCTTGCCGCCCAGGTCGGGCCTGCCGAACGAATGGAGGAACACCCCGTCGCCCGACCACAGGAACGACTGGCCGCTGGGCGCTGTGGCGAGGAAGTTGACCTGGCCCAGCGTGTGGCCCGGGAACCACACCACCTCTATCTCGAACTGCCCCAGCCTGTGGCGCTGTCCGTCGGCGAGCGACTCGAAGCCGAACCGCGCAGGGAGCATGTCCATCGGGTGGATGGCGTCGTAGGGGTGCAGGTAATAGGGCGCGCCTGTCTCGCGGGCCAGCGCGAGGCCGCCGCTGATATGGTCGGCGTGGGCGTGGGTGTCGAAAATGAGGCTGATGCGTGCGCCCGCATCCTCCACCACGCGCAGGTAATGCTCGATATGACGCAGTGGGTCCACAATCAGGGCCTCGCCGCCGCTGATGAGCACGAAGCTGAGGTCGCCCCGCGCCAGCCTCGACACCTGTACGATGCGGCCGTAGGGCTCGGAGACGATCTCGCGCGTGTCGTAATAGCCGCCAAGCGCGATCATCCCACCTTCGAGATTGTGTGCGCGCATCCCGCGCCCGCGCAATATCTCGGCCACGTAATCCGACGCCCCGCCCTTGGCGCACACCACGATCATCTCGCGGTTGGTGGGCAGGCGCGTCACAGACGTATCCTCGTCCTCGAGGAATTCGTAATACGGGATGTTTAGCGTGTCTATGCGGTGCCCCTCGATGGGCCAGCGGGCCACGTCCTCCTCGTTCCGCACGTCGAGGATGAAGAGCGGGCGGTGCTCGAGGATGTCGCCGTAGAGCATGGCGGGAGTGACCGCCTGCTCCGGCCCAAGTACCTGGGCCAAATCGGGGGAATCGCTTCTATCGGTCGCCGGCATATTTCACCTCCTGGGATGAAGGAACCGGAGAGCAGGGAGGACTCCGGTGCGCGAGCGCAAGAGACTCTCCACCAATTTGGAGAGTACACCCGGCCGGTGAATTCTGCGGTGTGCGAAGGTACATAAGCGGTAACATTCCGGCAGAGCAGTCGTGGTTGCGAGGGGCCGTCGTGCCGGAGCCGAGTGGATGGTCAGAGTTAGATGAAGAATTCGCCGGAAAGGTTACATCCCTTTCGGGCCCCGATGTAACCTCACGCCCCGATTCATCATCTAACCCGGTACGCATGACGTAATGCATAATGCGCGGCGAGGATCGCTGCCCTCACGCATGACGCATGACTCATTACGCTTCACTCGCCACGGACGACCCGCATGTCCAGACCCTGGGAAATCGACCAGACAATCTACACGGACGAAGCCGAGCTGCTTGAGGGGCTGCGCCGCCGCGACCGCATGGCCTGCACCTGCCTGCTAAAGCGGTTCGCCCCGCGCCTCTACCGGCTCGCCCTGCAGATCTCAGGCAACCCGGACGACGCCGAGGACATCCTGCAGGAGAGCTTCATCCAGGCGTGTAACCACCTCGACAGCTTCGAGGGGCGCAGCGGCCTCTCGACCTGGCTGCACCGCATCGTGCTCAACGCCGCGCTCATGCAGCTTCGCAAGCGCGGGCCGCTATCCCAGATGCCCCCTGAGTGGGAGGAGTCGCGCCTGCTCGCGGTAGGCGGGCAGCAGGCGGGCGCGCTCGGCGCGGGCGAGGCACCGGGCGACCACGTGCTGTCGCACGTCCTCTCCCAGGAGCTGCACGAGACTATCGACCGGGCGATCCTGGCGCTCCCCGACGCGCTGCGCGCCGCCATCGTGCTCAGGGACGTGGAGGGTCTGAGCACGAGCGAAGCGGCGCAAGCGCTTGGCATCACGGAATCCGCGGTGAAGGTGCGGCTGCACCGGGCGAGGCTGGCGCTGCGCCAGGCGCTCACGCCCTACCTGCAAGAACAGGCAGCCGGGGAGCGAGGAACGGAAGGATGAGCACCATGGACACGCAGACCGAGTGCCTCGAACTGTGGCGGTTGATAAGCGCATCCGCGGAGTACGGCGCGACCTCCCAGAGCATCGCACACATCGAGAATCACATTAGCGGGTGCCCCGTCTGCTCGGCCGCCGAGGAGCCGGTAGCTCGCCTGCTCGCCCGCTACCGCGAGGACGAGACCCCACCGCTCCCCGCCCAGGTGGAGCAGCGCCTGCTCGACATGATGTGCCGCAGGGTGCGGTAAGCGCCTCCGGGGCGCGGGCAGAATCTCGCGGCCAAATTGCCGCTAAAACCCCTTGACAGGCCGGCACAATGGATGTATATTGATGCGGCTGCGGTGGTGATGAGCCACCGGAGTTACAGAAGCTCTGAGGGACCGAAAGGTTCGTCAGGGCTTTCTGTTTGTCCGCCGCCCAGCCCCACCCCGGCTACGGCCTCCCCGCAATCAGGGCAGACGAATCCCCCGTCCTTCACTCGCACGTTCCTCTTCACGATCCGGTAGCCCCCACGCCGTATCAGCAGCTTGCCGCACCGGTGGCAGCGCGTGTTCTCCTCGCCCGCCACGTTGCCCACGTACACGTACCGCAGGCCCGCTTTGCGCCCTATCTCGGCGGCGCGCTGAAGCGTGGCGGCCGGGGTCGGCGGGACGTCGAGCATCCTGTAGCCGGGGGAAAAGCGGCTGATGTGCCACGGCGTGTCTGCCCCAAGCTCGCCCGCCACGAAGCCCGCCGCGTCGGCGAGCTCGGCCGGGTCGTCGTTGAGGCCGGGGATCACCAACGTGGTCACCTCGAGCCATACTCCGTGGCCCTTCAGCCACCTGACCGTATCCAGCACAGGCCCCAGCATAGCGCCCACGTACTTGCGGTACGTGCTGTCGCGGAACGCCTTCAGGTCGACGTTGGCGGCGTCCAGGTACGGCCCCAGCATCTCGAGGGCTTCGCGGCTCTCGTAGCCGTTGGTCACGAAGATGTTGGCGAGGCCCCGTTCGTGTGCGATGCGGGCGGTGTCGTAGGCGTACTCGAAGAAGACGGTCGGCTCGGTGTACGTGTAGGCGATGCTCCGGCAGCCCGACCGCTGCGCCTCTTCGACAATCTGCTCAGGCGAGGCCTCGGCGCCCATGACGAGGTGCATCTCGCGGGGCATCTGCGAGATGTCCCAGTTCTGGCACCACCGGCAGTGGAAGTTGCATCCCGGCGTGGCGATCGAGTAGGCGGTCGAGCCGGGGTAGAAGTGGAGCAGCGGCTTCTTCTCCACCGGGTCGATGTTCGCGCTGATGGCCCGCCCGTACACCAGCGAGTAAAGCGCCCCGCCCCGGTTCACCCGCACGTGGCAGATGCCCGCCTTGCCCTCGAGTATCAGGCAATGGTGCGCGCAAAGGTTGCAGCGCACGCGGTTGTCGGGCAGCCTCTCGTAGCCAAGCGCCTCGCGCGCGTCACGTCCCAAAGCCGCCGTCAGCAGGCCGGTGCCGGCAAGACCATCGTTAGTAGCCATCTCTGACTCGGTATCCTCCGTGTACAGTGTCGCACGTCCGGGTGGAATACCGGGTGTAGAGAGGTCAAGATCGGGTTACAGTACGCGTGCCGGGTCGAAACGAGCGGGATACCCGGCGGCGCGAACACCAATATGGCCACGCCGCCGAGCAAGACACCCCCTTTACCGCAAGAACGCCTCGTGCAGGCCCCCGTCCACCGTGAGGACCTGGCCGGTGGTCTGGCGCAGACGCTGAGTCAGCAGCAAGAAGATCGCCTCGGCCTGGTCGGCCGGGGTGATGGGGTGCTTGAGCAGCGTGCGGTCGGCGTAGAAGTTCGCCAGCTTCTCGGTGAGCGACTCGGTCGACTCGTCCTCGCTGAACTCGATCTTGTACTTGACGAGCGAGGAGATCACGCGGTCGCGGGGGAACATCGCGCTGCCCTGCACCACCGTGGCGGGCGCGACCCCGTTCACTCGCACCAGCGGCGCCATGTCCACGGCAAGCTCGCGCACCAGGTGGTTGGCGGCGGCCTTGCTCGTGTCGTAGGCCATGCTGCCCTTCTTGGCCACCACCGCGTTGACCGACGTGGTCAGCACGAGGTTGGCGGGCAGGCCCTGCGACTTCCACAGATGTGCCGCCTCATCCGCCACCAGGTACAGCCCCGTCACGTTGATATCGAAGGTGCGCGACCACATCTCGTCGGGGATATGTCCTGTGGTGTCGGGCGGCACAAAGATGCCCGCCGTCACCGCAACGGCGTCCAACCCGCCGTAGGCCAGCGTCACCTGCTCCAGCATCGAGCGGATGCTCTCGCGCTGCGTGATGTCGGCGTGCAAGCCGATAGCCGGGCCGCAGTTCGAGATGCCGCTGCCCGCCACCCCGATGCCCACGCCGTACTTGTCCGTGATCGCCTTCGCGGTGCTCGCAGCGCCCTCGGCGTCGCGGTCCACGCTCACGATGTGCGCGCCCTCGCGGGCCAGACGCAGCGCCACCTCGCGCCCGATACCGCTGCCCGCGCCTACCACGGCGATTATCTGCCGGGCAAGCTCCTTCTCGGCGGGCATGCGCTGCAGCTTGGCCTCTTCGAGCAGCCAGTACTCGATATCGAACGCTTCCTGCGCGGGCAGCGCCGTGTACTCGTCTATCGCCTCCGCGCCCAGCATCACCTCGACCGCGCAGTTGTAGAACTCGGCCGTGACGCGCGACTCGCTCTTGTCCTTGCCCCAGGCGATCATGCCCAGCCCCGGTATCAGGATGACCGTGGGATTGGGGTCGCGCATGGCGGGCGAGTTGTCGTGCTTGTGCTTGTTGTAGTAGTCGGCGTAATCTACGCGGTACTGCTCAAGCCCCGCCGACAATGCCTTCTTCAGCCCATCGACGTCGCCCGACCTGGGGTCCCAATCGACGTACAGCGGCTTGATCTTTGTGCGCAGGAAGTGGTCGGGACACGAGGTGCCAAGCTCGGCGAGGCGCTGCGCGTCGCGGCTGTTGACGAAGCGCAGGATGGTGTCGTCCTCCTGCACGGTGCCCACGAAGCGCCTGTACTGGCTCACCTGCCCGCGCAGCCAGGGCAGTATTTGCGCGAACACAGCGTGCCGCCCCTTCTCGTCCAGCGCCGCGTACTTCTGTCCGCCGAAAGTGGCATCCCCCTTATCGCGTTCCTCGATGTACCGCCCGGCCCGCTCGATCAGGTCGAGGGTCAGCTCGTAGCACTCTTTGTCGCCGTTGGCCCAGTTGATCAGCCCGTGGCTGCCCAGGATCACGCCCTTCGCGTTCGGGTGGTCGCGTATGATCTGCTCAAGCTTCAGCCCCAGGTCGAAGCCGGGACGCTGCCACTCGGTCCACACCACCTCGTCACCGTAGATCTCGCGGGTGAGTTTCTCCGAGTTCTTCGCCGCGGCCACCGCGATCACCGCGTTGGGGTGCATGTGGTCTACGTGCTTGTACGGCACGAAGGCATGCAGCGGTGTATCAATTGAGGACGGGCGCGGGTTGAGATTGAAGGTGCAGTGGCTGTACAACCCCACGATCGCGTCCTCGATCTCGGTTTTGGGGCCTCGGTGAGGGGCGTGGTAGTAGTGCTGCTGCAGTCCGCGCAGCTTGTCCATGTACAGCGAGGAGAAGTTCTCTCGCTTCGACGTACGCAGGTCGCCGCCCGACCCCTTCACCCACAGCACCTCTACCTGCTCCCCGGTCAGCGGGTCCGGCTCCATCACCTTGGACGAGGTGTTGCCGCCCCCCGTGTTGGTGATGCGCCCGTCCGACCCGAGCAGGTTCGAGCGGTACACCAGCCGCTCCACCGGGTCCAGCTTGCTCGCGTGGTCGTCGTCCCAGCGGTAGTCCACGTGCCTGAATGCCGACGACTTATCTGTTACTGTTGCTGACATTGTAGTTTCCCCCTGTTCCTCGTTTTCCTGCTGCGCCTACTTTCGCCGCGAAAGCTCTTGCCTCTCGTAATCCTTGATCACTTCCATGATCCCGAAGGCCACCGGCATGTCGCTCTTCAGGCAATAGTAGTCCCACACCGCCTGCCAGGGCATCCCCTTCGCCGCCTCCATGAGAGCCAGCCTGCCGGTGTAGTTGCCCTCTAATTCGAACCGCCGCAACTGCTCCGTAGGCTCCAGCAGCGCGATCAGCGCGGCGCGCAGCACATTCCTCGCGCCGATCACCCACGCGGCGATCCGGTTGATGCTCGCGTCAAAGAAGTCCAGCCCTATGTGTACCCTGTCGAGGTAATCTCCCGCTATCACTTCGCGTACCATGGCCCGCGTGTCGTCGTTCAGCGTCACCACGTGGTCGCTGTCCCAGCGCACGCCCCGGCTGATGTGCAGCACCACACCCGGCACGTACATGAGCACCGACGAAAGCTTGTCGGCGATAGTCTCGGTCGGGTGGAAGTGCCCGCTGTCTAGGCACAGCAGTATCTGCCTGCTGACGGCGTAGCCCAGGTAGAATTCGTGCGACCCCACCACGTAGCTCTCCGACCCCAGGCCGAACAGCTTGCTCTCCACCGAGTCGAGGTTGTGCTTGCTGTCCACCTTCTCCGCCAGTATCCTGTCGAGCGATTCGGCCAGCAGGCGGCGTGGGGTAGCTCGGTCGGCGGGGGTGTCTTTCATGCCGTCGGGAATCCAGATGTTGGTCACGCAGGTCGTGCCAAGCTCTCGCCCGAAGTACTCGCCCACCCTTCGGCACGCTATGCAGTGCTCCACCCAGAAATCGCGCACGCCCCTGTCGTAGCTCGACAGCGTGAAGCCGCTATCGGCCAGCGGGTGCGAAAAAAGAGTGGGGTTGAAGTCCAGTCCGTGGTTGTTGGCGCGCGCCCACTCGACCCACCCGGCGAAATGCTCGGGTCGAAGCCGGTCGCGCTCGACCTTCTTGCCCCCGGTCTCGGCGTAGATGGCGTGCAGGTTCAGCCTGTGGCTGCCGGGCACGAGGCTGTACACCAGGTCGAGGTCGCGGCGCAATTCGTCCGGCGTGCGGGCCTTGCCCGGGTAGTTGCCGGTGGCCGCAAGCCCCCCGCCCAGCGCCGCATCGGGCGACTCGAACCCCGCTACATCGTCGCCCTGCCAGCAGTGTATGCTGAGCGATATGCGCCCCAATCTCTCCAGCGCCCGCTCCACATCCACGCCCATCCCGGCGTACCGCTCTTTCGCTATCTCAAACCCCTTCTCCACTACCTCGCTGCCGACAGCCTTCCCATACGTCATATCAGCCATAGATGATACCGGCCTTTCTCATGCATCATGCGTCATGCGTAAGGACGCCGGCCTTACCCACTACTCGGCACCCGACCCGCCTAACCCCCATCACGCATCACGCATCACGCATTACGCTCTGCATTCTCCCTACTCCAGATGAAATATCTCGGTCAGCTCAACGAACATCTCGTCCGGGCGGGCGTTGTCG
>DASTEB010000059.1:0-3969 GCA_035710025.1 Chloroflexia bacterium | reverse complement strand
CCTCATTCTCGCGCCCCTCGACCGCCTCTCCGGTAAGAAACACATAGAGGAGAAACAAATGAAAACCCTGGATACTCTCATCTACGACCTGTCGGAGCCTCTCAACGGCGCCGTCACGGCCACCCTGAATATCAACGCGGGTGACGGCAACCTCAACATCGACACCCTCACCGGCGGCGAGCCGCTGCTGGCAAGCGGCACCCTGGAGTACCTCGAGAGCCAGGGCCCGCCCGCCCACTCCGCCGCTCTGGACAATGTCCGCGCCGCGCTCAGCCTGCGCGGCGGCGAGGCCAAACGAGGCTGGTTCAAGCTCCCCTGGGACGCCTGCGCCGGCGGAGCCTACGAGTGGCACGTCCACATCAACCCCGCGGGACCCTCCGACCTCACGGCCCACTGCGACGGCGGCAGCGTCAGGCTTGACCTGGCGGCCGCGGCCCTCACCCGCCTCGCGGCCGACACCGGCGGCGGCAACATGGACGTGGCCCTGCCCGATCACGCTTCCAACCTCAGCGCTACCGCCAAAACCGGCGGGGGCAGCGTTACCCTGGTCGTCGGCAGCGGCACCACAGGCAGCAGCGCAGTTGAGGCCGGCAGCGGCGCGGGCAACGTGGAAGTACGAGTGCCGAGCGGCATCGCGGCCCGCATCCGCGCCACCAGCGGGTTGGGCAAGATCATCGTGGACCCGCGCTTCGCCCAGGTGGACACGAACACCTACCGGTCGCCCGACTACGACACCGCCGCCGACAGGATCGATATCTTTGCCCACAGCGGCGCGGGCAACGTGAGCATTACCACTTGGTGAAGCCGCGCCTGCGCTGTCCAGCCCGCGTGCCGATCCCCGGCCCTAAATCGCCGTGACAGGTACACTAGGAGGTGCCCAATGGTCGCAATAACACAGGCAAACCCGGTTGTCGCCACCCGCCACGGCAAGGTGCGCGGCGCCGCAGCCGGCGGCATCAGCGCGTTCAAAGGCATCCCATACGCCGCGCCGCCGTTCGGCCCCAACAGACTCCTTCCCCCGCGGCCGGTCGAGCCGTGGAGCGGCGTGCGCGACGCCCTCGCCTTCGGCCCCAAGTCCCCCCAGCCGGAGTACCCTAACTTCGTGCAGGCAGTGATCCCCCCGGAGACCTGCGGCATGGGCGAGGATTGCCTGAACCTCAACATCTGGTCGCCCGATCTGGGCGCTGCCGGTCTGCCCGTGATGGTCTGGCTCCCCGGCGGGGTGTACGGCTACCACGGTACGGGCGCGTCGCCATGCTATGACGGCACCCACTTCGCCCGCGACGGCGTCGTCCTCGTGACCATCAACTACCGCGTCGCGGCCGACGGCTTCCTCTACCTGGACGACGGCAATACCAACCGCGGCATGCTCGACCAGATTGCCGCCCTCCAGTGGGTGCGCGACAACATAGCTGCCTTCGGGGGCGATCCCGGCAAAGTCACCATCTTCGGCGAGTCGGCGGGCGCCATGAGCGCCGGCACCTTGCTGCCCCTGCCTCGCGCCGAGGGGCTGTTCCGGCGCGCAATCCTCCAGAGCGGGGCGGCGCACAACGTAATCTCGGCCGAGTCTGCGCGCCTGGTCGCCCGGCGCTTCGCCCAAGTCCTCGGTGTCGAGCCGGCGAGAGAGGCGGTCGCCGCGGTCCCCATCGATCGCCTGCTCGCCGCCCAGGTGCAGACCGAGGGCGACCTGGGCGCGCGTCCCGACCCCGAGCTGTGGGGCGCGGACGTCGTAGGCCCCCTGATGCCCTGGCAACCCGTGGTAGACGGTGATCTCATCCCCGCACGCCCGATCGATCTCGTGGCAGCAGGGGCCGGCGCGGGCATCGACCTCCTTGCCGGCTGCAACACAGAGGAGAACCGGCTATTCTTGCTGGCCGCCGGCGCGCTCGACTATATCACGGAAGAGGCGCTCGCTATGACGGTCGCGGCCTACGGGCTTCCCGTCGAATCGACCCTTGCCTCCTACCGCTCGGCCTACCCGGGCGCAAGCCCCGGCGACCTGATGGCGGCCGTGCAGGGCGACTGGATGTGGCGCATCCCCGCCGCCCACCTTGCCGACGCCCACGCGCCAGGCCCCGCCTCCACCTACATGTATGAGTTTGCCTGGCGCTCGCCCCAGTTCGACGGGCGTCTCGGCGCCGGCCACTCGGTCGAAATCCCCTTCGTGTTCGATACCCTGGACAGCGGCACCGAGCACCTGCTGGGCGCCGACCCTCCGCAGAGCCTCGCCGATACAATGCACGCCGCCTGGGTTGCCTTCGCCTCAACCGGCGAGTGCCCCTGGCCGAAGTACGACCTCGCCCGCCGCGCCACCATGCGCTTCGACCTCGAGCCCCGTGTCATGGACGACCCACTCTCCTGGGAGCGGCGCCTGTGGGAAGGCGTGCGTTAGCCGCCGGTGCCCACACCTGCCCGGGCAGCGCCGGGCGCACCGGCAATGGTTGGGGAGGTGAACCGAAGAGATGTTCTCGACCCAGACCATGACGCTGTACGAGTTCTTCGCTCTGGTCGTGTCTGCCCTGGGCTTTCTTGCCGTGGCCATTTCGCTTATCTTCCTCATGAAGCAGACGGCAGCGGCCGCCTTACAGAGCAAGTACGTGGCGGACTCGCTCTGCAGCTCAAACTACGCGGCGCTGGCCACCTTCATGTTCGAGGTGGAAAGGGCCTTCATCGACTTCCCCGAACTTCGCCCCTACTTCTACGAGGGACAACCGGTTGACGAGCAATGCCCCCATTACGGCAGGATCCTGGCTGTGGCCGGCCACAAGCTCGGCTACTTCAGCTATCTCCTCGTCCTCTCCGACAGGTTCCCCCAGCTCTGGCCGCCCAACTGGTGGTCGAAAGTCATCGAGAGGGGCTTCGTGACCAGCCCCGTCATGAGACGGTGCGTGCGCGAAAACAGGATCCTGTACCACCCCGAACTCTTCCGGCTCATGCTCAGCGCGGAGAAGGGGCTTGAGCAGCCCGCCCCCTCACCTGAGCCGCCCCCGCGAACCGCATAAGCACGCTATCGAACACCATCCCCGCTTCACCCTCAGGAGATGTCGAACGGCATATTACGCCACACGGTAGATGCTATAATGCTAACGAAACGCCGAAAGCCCTACTTGGGCAGGCGCACTCAGCAAGATGGCCAGACGGGTTTCACTGACGCGGCTGTAATGAAGTCGACAGACATTCCACTCGCCACTGTGACCAGAGAATCGATCCTCGATCTACTCGCACGGCACCGGGCCGACCTCCATGCCATGGGTGTTCGCCGGATCGGGCTTTTCGGATCGTACGCGCGCGACGATGCCGCGCCCGAAAGCGATATTGACTTGCTTGCGGTACTCGAGCAACCCTCATTCGACACTTACATGGGTGTTCGCTTCTTCCTCGAAGACCTGTTTCACCGCAAAGTCGACCTCGTGTTGGAGGAGGATGTCAAGCCGCGCCTGCTGCCCCGGATTCTAGACGAGGTAATCTATGCCCAGTGAGAACCGGCTCTATCTCGAAGTCATGCTTTCGGCCATTGGTAAGCAGAACAAACGTGCTCACCTGCGCCGCTCTGTAGCGGAAATCCTATCGAGCATGCCGAATACCGAGGACTGACAATGGATCTGCCGCCTCTTCACGCACGACACGTTAGCCCTCGTCCGTTCCAGCAACACCCTACGGTGCCGTGATTGTCGGAGGACAGCGCAGAGATTCGAGCCGGCCCCGGTCGGGGCAATGCCGGCGAGCGCCCCCTATGGAGCCTGACGTGTGACCGCGCCCAACACAGCCAGCACAGCAACCACGGCCGTCGCCCCTACAGCCGAAAGCCCAACCGCCCGCGCCGTCCGGCCGGACCGCGTCTCGCACCGCACCGAGCTGGCGGTCCTCGCCGCCATCGTCGTGCTTGCCCTCGCCGTCCGCCTGTATAACCTGGGCGACTTCCCCGATACCATCCTGGCCGACGAAGCGGACAACGCCCAGGACGCCCTG
>DASTEB010000058.1:0-2561 GCA_035710025.1 Chloroflexia bacterium | reverse complement strand
AGCTTTTCGCGGGGGCGGCCGTCGGCGGGCAGCTCCTTGATGGTGAGCGGTGTGCGGCCGTTGGGCTTTTCGCCCGGTTCGCGGTAGACTGTCACGGCGTCCCTCCGGGTAGGTGTGGCGCTGTAAATCGTAACGGCTTGCAAAGCGGCTGTTTCGGGCCGGCGAACAGAGTATATCATAATGTAGTAGCGCGCGGACCGGGCAACCGGCCGCTGCGTTGTAGGAGACTCTGCAATGACCCAATCGGGCGAGAAGACTCACACGATAGAGGGCGCGCCGTACCGCATCGAGGAGATGCCGGGCGGAGTGGACCTTGAGATCGAGCGGCTGCGCGAGCAGGCCCTGCTCACCTGGCCCCGGGAAGAGCGCAACCTCCGCTGGTTCGGCCTGCGCGACGGAATGGCGGTGCTCGAGCTTGGCAGCGGGCCGGGCTTCGTAACCGGGGCGCTGCTCGATATGGTGCCCAACGGAACGGTAACCACGGTCGAGCTTGACCCCGTGATGGTCGAGCGGGCGAAGCAAGTGCTCGCGGGCAAGGGCGAAGGGCGACTGACCATGGTGCAAGGCACGGTCATGAGCACCGGGCTGCCGGACAGCACCTTCGACTTCGCTTACGCGCGCTACCTGTTCCAGCACCTGCCTGACCCCCTCGCGGCGGCCCGCGAGGCGCTGCGCGTGCTCAAGCCGGGAGGCAAGCTGGTGATTGCCGACGTGGACGACGACATGCACTTCTTCGACCCGCCCCACCTGCCCGAGGCCGACGCGATCATCAATCGGGCGCTGATGGACGAGCACGCGGCCAAAGGGGGCAACCGCCGGATCGGGCGGCGGCTCATACGGCTCTTGCGAGAGGCCGGCTTCACCAACGCCACCTTCGAGATCATTCCGACGCACAGCGACGAGCTCGGGGCCGACGTGCTCAAGTCGGTGGGCAGCGCGGCGCGCGAGTTCATACAGGGCTTGCGTGACGCGGGCAAGATCACCGAGCATGAGAAGGAGGTGCTGCTGCGTGACGAGGAGTTGACCAGCGACCCCGACGCCATAACCATCCTCAACCTGCTGGTGGCTTGCGGAGAGAAGCCCGCCTAGCCTACATCACGCCCAGCGCGTTCGCTAGCAGCCAGGCCAGCGTATGCCAGCCCTGCGTTGCCACGAGCACGCTGCCCGCGAATGCAAGAGTTGAGGCGTGCGGGCGATTGTCCTCCCGGTCGAGGGGCCAGCCGGAGGCGAGCAGCGCGCCCGCCAGCAGGCCGAGCGGTATGGCGGGCAGGGAGAGCAGGTCCCAGTCACGGCGGGCGCCGAGGTCGGCGTTCCACGTCACGCTGAACAGCAGGGCCGATACTGCCGCGACCGCCACGAGGGCGATCTCGCGCCGGGCCACCTGCCACCTGCCCCGGAACGCGATCCAGGCCAGTACGCATACCGCGAGGGAGAGCGGTGCGACCAGTAGCTGCTGCTGTGCCACCGCGCCGAGGTGCTGTGCCGACAGGATGGGGTAGTACTCGTTCGGGCCGGCGGCCTCGAGCAGCGGCTTGAACAGGCCGGGGTCGACGCCGCCAAGCTGCCCGCGGGCCACGGCCCACCTCTCCCACGAGTAGCCCTCCCACAGGAACACCGAGGCCACCAGCACGCTAACCAGCAATCCCGCCGCGAGTATGGCCCCGGCGTCGCGCAGGGTGTTTCGGAAGGTGTCGCGGCGCAGGGCAAGGGCCGCGGCGAGCGCGGGGAGCAGGAAGGCGGCCAGCGGGTGCATCCACATCGCCAGGGCGAGCAGCGCGGCGGGCAGGTAGGCCGGGGCCGAGCCGCGCACGTACATCAGTGCGGCCACCACGAACCACACCACCAGCAGCATCACGAAAGTGTAGCTCTCGACGTACCCGGCGAACAGCAGCATGTTGCCCGAGGCGAGCGCCAACCCCGCGGGCAGCCAGCGCCGCCCCTCAGGAGCGAGCATCCACGCCGCGATCACGATGCCCGCTACCGCAAGCCCACCCGCCAACACCGACGTCCACCGGTACACGTCGAGCGGGGTGAATCCCCAATCGGCCAGGGCGTGCGACAGCTTGAAATGGAGGTAGTAGTCGAGCGGCTCGCGCTCGCGCCACATGCTGCCGTCAGCTATCTTCTGCAGCAGTTCCTCACTGTCGCCCAGCGAAGAGCGCGTGCGCAGGAGCCACAGCAGCACGGTGGACAGCACCGACCCGCCGGCCAGCAGGATGTACGGGTTGATCCGTGCGACATATCCCTGAAGTCGGGAAAGGGCGCGGAGCACGGCGCGGTTCACCTGCGGCACGGCGAAAGCGAGCACGGCGGCGACACCCGCCCACTGCAGCCAGACGGGCAGGCGGGTGTAGAAGTCGAAGCCCCAGCGGGTGTGGGTGGTCATGCCGTCGTCGGGGGGCAGGAGGACGGCGAGTGGGTGCGCGATCGTGACGGCAGCGGCAAGGGCCGCCAGCACGGGCGCGAACCACGCCGCCAGGTCAGTGTCGCTCTCGGCGGGACGCACGGCGACTTTGGGCAGGGTGCCCGAGCGCACCGCCTCTTTCACCCGCGAGGAGAAA
>DASTEB010000057.1:0-6443 GCA_035710025.1 Chloroflexia bacterium | reverse complement strand
CGGGCAGATCGTCCACGGCGCAGCGCACCGTCATGCCGATGCCGTTGCCCAGGCTGAGCGAGTCGAGCCGCCCGGCCAGGCCGGCAGGCAAGTTTTCGCGGCCCACGAGGTCGAGCATGGTGGTGTGAACGTGCGCACCCGATACGACCACGTCGGCCTCGACGCGCTCGCCGTCCTCCAGCTCGATGCCGCGCGCCCTGCCGCCGGAGGTGAGGATGCGGCGCGCGGGGGCATCGCAGCGCACGGTGCCCCCGTGGTGCTCGACATAGCGGGCGAGCGCGGCCGACAGCATGCCCGAGCCGCCGCGCGGGCGTTTCGCGCCGACGTCGTGGTACAGGCTGTGGGCGCCCGCCAGCGCTCCGGCGCCGATCTCGGAGGGGGGAGGGCCTGACTGTGCGGCCATCCACGCCACGGCGGCCCTGACCTGGGGGCTGGTGAAGGTCTCGTCGAGCATCTTGCGGTAGCTGCCGAGCACCTGGCGCAGGAGGTGCAGCCCGGTCATCGAGGGGTCCACGCCGCCTCGCATCTGCTGGGCGGCTGTGTGGCGCGCGATTGTGCCGACGGCGGCGCCGGGCGCGGGACTTTGCGCGAACAGGTCGAACACGCCCTGGTTGAACTTGTGCCACTTGAGTACGAAGGCGCGGTAGGCCTCGGCGTCGCGCTCGGAGATGGCGGCGATGGAGCGGCAGGTGCGGTCGAGGTCGCGGTAGAAGACGATGTGTGAGCCATCCGGGAAGGGCGCGAAGCCCCACGGGTCCATGTCCATGTACTCGAGGCCGAACGGCGCGAGGTCAAGCTCGCGCAGGACGGGGGTCTTGTGGATAAGGATGTGCATGACGGAGCAGGTGTCCACCCGGTAGCCGTCCCACATCGGCTCGGTATTGACCGCCCCGCCCACACGTGGTCGGCGCTCGTATACGGTGACGTCGTGCCCTTCGCGGGCAAGGTAGGCCGCGGACACGAGCGCGTTGTGCCCCGCGCCTACTATGGCGATTCGTTTTCTGTTCGTCACTGGGGAGCTATCCTCCCACCGGCTTAGTTGATCGTTCTACTCTGCTGTCCGCACCGGCCGCGCCCATTCCTGAACTAGCTCTACGCAGACCGCCACCGATCTTGCCATGTCTTGTAGGCTGACCCATTCGAGCGGGCCGTGGTAATTCTGCATGCCTGTGAAGAGGTTGGGCGTAAGCAGGCCGCGCTCGGTCAGCTTCGAGCCGTCGGTACCGCCGCGGATAGGCGTAAATGCCGGTTCGATTTCCAGCGTGCGCATCGCCCGGACGGCCGTCTCCACCGGACGCATGTCGTTTTCGATCCAGTAGCGCATGTTCCGATATTGCGGCTTGATAATACATTCGATCTTGGAGCGGGGCTCAGTGGCCTGAACGGCAGCACATACCTGCCGTAGGAGCCGCCCGTGTGCCTCCAACCCATCCAGTTCAAAGTCCCGCAGGATGAAGTTGAGTTCGGCGTGCGCCTCCGAACCCCTAATGCCGGTCACATGGATGAAACCTTCGCGCTCTCTAGTTGTGTCCGGTGTGCGCGTATGCTGCGGCAGCAGCATGACGATCTTGGCAGCCAGGTGCGATGCATTGACCATCCGGCCGAAGGCGTAGCCCGGGTGGATCGAAACACCGGTAATGGAGACCACCGCCGCGTCGGCCGAGAAGCTTTCGTACGTTATCTCCCCGAGCGGGCCACCGTCCATTGTGTACGCGTAATCCACAGACAACTCTTTGAGGTCCAGGTGGTCGATACCGCGAGCGATCTCCTCGTCCGGGGTGAAGCAGATGCGGATCTCGCCGTGAGGCAGTTCGGGATGAGAGAGCAGTGCTTTCGCGAGCGTCACAATAATAGCGACGCCGGCTTTGTCATCCGCCCCAAGCAGAGTCGTGCCGCTAGCCGTAATGATGTCCTCGCCGATCTTCTCCTTGAGATAGGGGTTTGCATCCGGAGTGAGCACCTGCGAGGGGTCATCGGGCAGCACGATCGGTGAACCGTCGTAGCTACGGTGGACGAGCGGCCTCACCTCCGCGCCGCTGAACTGCGCAGTCGTGTCGACATGGGCCAGGAACGCCAGGCGGGGAGTATCGAACTCCACTGTCGCCGGGATGGTGGCAATGGTGAAGCCGTTTTCAGTTGTCCGCACATCGCTTGCCCCTAGCTCCTCCAGTTCCTGCTTTAGTAGGTTGAGCAGATCAAACTGCTTGCGCGTGCTTGGCACACCGGATGATCTACTATCACTCTCCGTATCGATCCGAACGTACCGCAGGAAGCGGTCTTCGAGATCGGTCACGTATTCCGATGCGAAATCATTCATAAGGGATCCTCCATATCTCCTCGGTATTGACTGCCCCGCCGGGACGGGAACGCCGCTCGAACACGGTGACGTCGTGGCCTGCCCTGGCGAGGTAGCAGGCGCAAACGAGCGCGTTGTGCCCAGCACCCACCATGGCAATTCTCTTACTGTTCGTCACCGGGGAGCTTTCCTCTCACCGGCTCAGTGGGTAATTCTTCTCTACTGGTCCCAGTATATACGCCGGTGGCCTGAAACGCAGTTTGCGGGAACGGGAGCCTTGCCAGGCTCCAGGAACCAGGTCCAAGGTAGCCCTTCATTTCCCGAGTATCGCACCGCTCCCTCGTGCGCGCCGTCGGTGTATGCAGGAAACGAGCAAGCCAAGACTCCGTTGGCCACGTACCAAAAGCGCTCTCGGAACTCGCTGCAAACCTATTGACCCTATTAGATAATGGTGATATAATCCCATCCCATTGTTCCGACCAGAAGTTCACGCGCCGGATCGTGACACGTGAGAGCCCGCACAGAGCGAACCGCGCGCTCGAGATCCGCGCCATTGAGGTGCCGGTGGGACGATTATAGAGTCGACCCGGTCTCAGCGCTGCGCTGAGGACGCCAGGGTGGTACCAGCCTCCGCCGCACCCGATCTGTGGAGGTCACACGATGAATAGACACCTTCGGCGCTCGCTCCTTCTGACGACCCTTCTCGCCCTCATGCTCGGGCTGTCCGCCGCCGCTCCGCTGGGCGGCCTCGCGGCGAACCAGGGGATCCCGGGGAACCCGACGAACACCAGGGTCTCCGGGATCGACATCGACGCGACGACCATACCGCAGCTCCAGGCGTTGATGAACGCGCACCGGATCAACGCCGTCGAGCTGACGAACTTCTATCTCCGGCGGATCAACCAGCTCAACCCGACGCTGCACGCGGTGATCACCGAAAGTCCGTCGGCGCGCGCCGACGCACGAGCGGCCGACGAGGCGCGGCGACACGGCGACCGGCGTCCACTGCTCGGGATTCCGATCATCGTGAAGGACAACATCAACACCACAGGCATGCCGACGGCAGCCGGCTCCTGGGCACTCGCCGGCAGCACGCCCGGCGACGCGTTCATCGCGGAGAGGCTGAAGGCCGCCGGCGCGATCATCATCGCCAAGGCGAACCTGTCCGAGTGGGCTAACTTCCGGTCCGGTCCGTCGTCGAGCGGCTGGAGCGGCATCGGCGGCCAGACGAGCATGCCCTACGTGCTCGACCGCAACCCGTGCGGCTCGAGCTCGGGCTCGGGCGTCGTCGCTGCCGCGGATCTCGCGGTCGCGGCCGTCGGCACCGAGACGGACGGCTCGATCGTCTGCCCGTCCGGCGCGAACGGGGTCGTGGGGATTAAGCCCACGCTCGGGTTGTGGAGCCGTGCAGGGGTCGTCCCGATCAGCGCCGACCAGGACACGGCGGGCCCGATGGCCCGCAATGTCACCGACGCTGCGGTTCTCCTCGGCGCAGCGACCGGCGTCGACCTGAACGATCCCGCGACCCAAGAACAGATCGGCCACGCCTACACCGATTACACGCAGTTCTTGAACGATCACGCCCTCCAGGGCGCGCGCATCGGCGTCTGGCGCGAGGGCACCTATAACGCGGAGCTGGTGGGCCCTGTCGTCGAGCCGATTCTCGACAACGTCATCGCCGCGCTCGAGGCCCAGGGTGCGACGGTCGTCGACCCGACCGACATCGACCTCTCGGCGACCGTCAACGAGTTCCCGGCGCTGCTGTGCGAATTCAAGACGGACATCGCGACGTACCTCCAGACCTACGTCGACGGTACGAACCCGGTGACGGGCCAGCCGTACCCGCAGACGCTCGCCGAGCTGATCGCATTCAATCAGGCCCATCCGAACCTCGAGGGCCCGTGGAACGACGCCGTCTTCGAGGCTGCCGAGGCGACGAATGGCCGTGACGCCGATTGCGCCGCGCTGCGAGCGGCGACGACGCCGCCTGTTCGGGCTGCGATCGATTCGGTGATGGCCGCGAACGACCTCGACGCGATCATCGCGCTCACCAACGGGCCCGCCTGGCCGACGAACGACAACCCGGACGAGGGCGACCTCGGCGGCCACTGGGAGTACTTCGTCGGCTCGTCGTCGGCAGCTGCGGTGTCGGGCTACCCCGATATCACTGTGCCGGCCGCTTACAACGCGGGGCTGCCGATGGGGATCACCTTCATCGGCCCCCGCTGGGGCGAACCGCAGCTGCTCGGCCTCGCCTACGACTACGAGCAGGCGACGCACGTCCGCGTCCCGCCGCAGTTCATCCCGACGATCGGCGACGATCTGTTCCCCGGTGTCCCGGACCCGACGGGTCTGATGCCGGGGCAACAAGAGCAGGCGACCCACAGCCTGGACTATCGCGTGGTGCGATTCCGCTAGAGGCACGCCGCAGCACAACACAACGACGAAGCCCGGCCGACCGGTCGGGCTTCGTCGTCTTGACGCGCACTCCCGCATCTGTTGACCCGGTCGTGCGCCGCAGCGGACAATCTTGCGATGCGCACCGCCTCACCGGGCAAAGAAAGGAAAGAGGGCGTTTGCCATTTGGAGGCAGCGCCCTCTTGTCGTTATCCGGTTGTTACCTGTCGGCGCGAGGCAGTTGCGAGCCTGCTACCAGTCGCCTCCGCCCGTCATGAACTCGTGCATGTCGGCGGCGGCGCGCTTGCCCGCGCCCATCGCGCTGATAACGGTCGCCGCGCCGGTGACGACGTCGCCGCCTGCCCACACGCCCTCGACCGAGGTGCGCCCATTGCCCCCGTGCTCGTTCACCGTGCCGTGGCGGCTCCGGTCCAACTCGCCGCTGGTGCGGAACAGGATAGGGTTGGGACTGGTCCCTAGGGCGAACACCACCGTTTCGGCCGGTATGTCGAACTCGGACCCCTCGATGGGCTTAGGGCTGCGGCGGCCCGACTCGTCCGGCTCGCCCAACTCCATGCGCACGCATCGCAGGGTGTGCGCCGTGTTCTGCTCGTCACCCAGGACAGCCACCGGGCTGGTCAGGAAGTCGAAGATGACCCCCTCTTCCATCGCGTGCTCTACCTCTTCGGCGCGGGCGGGCACTTCGGCCGCCGAGCGGCGGTATACGATATGTACCTCGCCCGGGTCCTCCCCGGTGTGCGCGGCGTACTGCGCCTGCAGGCGGACGCAGCAGCGCGCGGCGTCCATCGCCACGTTGCCCGCGCCGATCACCACCACGCGCTTGCCTACCTTGACCGGGGTGTCGTATTCGGGGAAGAGGTAAGCCTTCATCAGGTTCACGCGGGTGAGCAGCTCGTTGGCCGACATCACCCCGTTCAGGTCCGCGCCCGGGATCGGCATGAAGGTGGGCAGCCCGGCGCCGGTGCCGAGAAATACCGCGTCGTACTCCTTGAGCAACTCAGGCAGTGTAGTCGTCTGCCCGATGACGTAGTCGGTGCGCACCTCGACCCCGAGTTTGTAGATGCTCTCCTCAAGCTCGGCCTGGATGAGCGACTTGGGCAGGCGGAACTCGGGGATGCCGTAGGTAAGCACCCCGCCGGGAGCGTGCAGCGCCTCGAAGATGGTCACCTGGTGCCCCTCGCGGGCCAGGTCGGCCGCGCAGGTCAGGCCGGCAGGGCCGGACCCCACGATGGCTACGCGCTTGCCGGTCGGCGGCTTAGGCTCGGTATGGCCGTTACCCTGCCGCAAGGCCCAGTCTCCCACGTAGCGCTCGAGCCGGCCAATAGCCACGGCCTTGCCCTTCACGCCCACTGTGCAGAGCGCTTCGCACTGGCTTTCCTGGGGGCATACCCGGCCGCAGATAGAGGGCAAGTTGTTCTTCAGTTTGAGGGTCTCTACCGCCCTTGGCATATCGCCATCGCGCACCGCCTCGATGAACCGCGGGATCAGCACGCCGCCGGGACAGCCGTCTATACACCGGGGGGGCTTGCAGTCGAGGCAGCGGTCGGCCTCTATCAGTGCCAGCTCGTCGGTGAAGCCGAGCGCCACCTCGCTGAAGTTGGCGCGGCGCACCTCGGCTTCCTGCACCGGCATTTCCTGGCGCATGATTTTCATGCGCTCTTTGAGTGTCATTTCGGTCATAGTGGATGCTCTCCGAATAATCCAATTGCGGGTTATCAGCGGGCAGTGT
>DASTEB010000056.1:0-6054 GCA_035710025.1 Chloroflexia bacterium | reverse complement strand
CCTCGATATGCGCGAAGTGCATCCCAATGCACACCCGCGGCCCCCCGCCGAAAGTCACCAGCGCGTACGGCGTGGCCTTGTCCTCGTCGCGCGGCGCCGCGAACCTGCCGGGGTCGAACCGTTCGGGGTCCTTGAACACTGACGGCAGCATGTGCGACGCCGCAAGCCCCAGTCTCACCTGCGTGCCCGCCGGGATCACGTACCCTCCGAACTCCACGTCCTCTGTCACCCCTCGCGGCACGTTCAACACCGGCGAGTACATCCGGCCCGTCTCGCGCACGAAGTTGTCCAGCGCCTTCATCGAGCGCAGCGCCTCGAACGCTATCGCCCCGTTCTCGTCCCGCGGCGCCCCCTCGATTTCCTCCAGCAGCCGTGTCTGGTGCTCCGGCATGGTCGCAAGCAGGTACAGCGCCCACGACCCCAGCGTGGTGGTCGTCTCATGGCCCGCCACGAGCAGTATCGCCAGGTGCCCGAGCACCTGCTCGTCGCTCAACGGCTGCCCCCGGTCGTCCCGCGCATGGACGATCAGCCCCAGCACGTCGCGCGGCCGCTCCTCGGGCGGCGCGGCCCTCCTCGCCGCGATCATCATCAGCAGCCTGCCCACAAGCTCGTTTCGCGTCGACGTGAAGCTCGCCATGAACGCCTCTTCGTCCTGCGCCCCGCTCGGCCCCATCAGCAGCCCCTGGAACAGCCTGCGCATGTAATCCACCTGCGGGCTAGGCTCGAACCCAGCGAGCGCCGCGGCCGCGATATCGAACGTGATCGTACGCGCCTCGGCGTACAGGTCGACCTCACCCCGGGTGAGCCACTCGGCCGTGCGCTCCTCGATCACGCGCTGCATCACCGGCAAATAAGCCCCCATCACCGCGCCCGCGAACGCCGGGTTCCACATCTTGCGGTGTACGGCGTGCTCCGGGTCGTCCATGTTGAGCAGTCCCTTGCCGAACGTGTCGCTGATGAAGGGCGACCACCCCAGGTCGTGGCTGAAGGCGTGCCGGTGGGTGTGCATCACGAAGCGGTTGGCCTCCGGCCCCACCATCGACACGCGCGTCTGGCCCTGCTCGTAAGGGTCGGTCGCCTCCCACCGAAACACCGGCCCGTGCTCCACCGCGGCCCCGGCCATAATCGAGCCAAGCCCGCCGTGCCAGTAAGCCGAATCGAACGGCCTCACGTCCACAAACGGCATCTCCGCCAACGTCTTACTCACAGCAACTACCTCCGCACTAACCACCACCCCCATGCTCACGCATCACGCACTCCCCCCTACTGCCCCCCGTACCTCTGCCGGTACACCTCCGCTCCCAGCAGCCCCAGCGTGATCTCCCCCGGCGTGCCCGCCGCCTCCGGGTGGTACTCAAACCGCGCCCTCTCGAAATACTGCACCACCATGGGCACCCCGCCCACCGTCTCCGTGAGCACCCCCGTCACCGGCACCCCGAATACCAGCTTCCCCCCGCTGTTCTCCCAGAAGCGGTAGAACTTGTCCGGCACACTGATGTTCGTCTCGCCGAACAGCACCTGCGGCCCCGCCAGCCCCTCGGGCAACTGCGCCAGCGGCGTGCCCGGCTTCGGCGCCTCCCGTCCGAGCGGCCCCGTTCTCACGTAATCGGCCCGTCCCGCCGCCTCCGGGTGTATCTCCAGGCGCACCCGCTCGAAATACTGCACCTCTATGCTTTCGCCCGCGAACGACTGCTCGGTCAGCCGGTCGCTGATCGGATACCCGAAGATAGGCAGCCCGCCGTTGGCCCTCCAGAACCCCAGCAGCGGCTGCGACACCGTGAAGCCCGTCTCCGCGAACGTGCGCGACTGCTCAGGCGTGGCGAGCGGCGGCTGCTCCACCGGCACGGGCACCGGCGTAGGCTCCGGCCGGGTCATGTTCTGCACCGCCGCCGTCAGCACCGGCCACCCGAAATACAACACCGCACCCAGCCCTACCAGCAGCGCAACCAGCAGCAGCAGCGGCCCCAGCCGGCGCGCAACCGGCACCCGCCGCGTTCGCTTCTGCCGCAGTATCTCCTGCCTGAGCGCCTCGTCGTCCAATTGCCCGCTGCGCACCGCCTCCAGCCAGCGCGCCTCCTCATCGGGATCTCTCGGCCGCTCCGGGTCTATCGTGCGTATGTACTCTCGCAGGTCGTCCAGGCGGCGCGTCTCCGTCTGTACGGGCTCCGGCGCCGCCGAAATGGCCGACTGCGCCGACCGCGCTTCCGCGATGTTCGTGTACTTGATATCAAGCGCCGGGGCCACCTTCTTCACACTCACCGCATGCGCTTCGATCGGTCCTGCCTCCACCACGGCTGGAACCTCCGGCGCGGCCCTCGGCACGTCTTCCACACGAGCCGCGGGAGTCTCCCCGGGCGGCTCAACCGCGGTAGCAGCCGGACGCTCCCCGGCAGCGGCCGCGGCCGAGCCTGCCTCTGCAGCGGACGGCGCATGAATCTCGACCGGTGCGGCGCTCTCCTGCTCCGCCGCCATCGCCGCGGGCAGTTGCTCCAACTCAACCTCGGGCAGAGGGGGCAGCGGGCCGGTGTCCCGCCCTTTCCTCGGCGCGGTTGCCGCTTGCTCGTGCGGCGCCTCGTGCCCATGCGCCGGCGTCGTCGCTATCAGGTCGTCAATCGTGAGCGGCCGGGGCGGCGTATCCGGGTGCCCGCTCTGCGCGGGCGTTCGCCCCTCGCTCGGCAGGTCGTGCGGTGCGCTGGAGAACGGCGACGTGTCGAACTTGTCGGTCCAGTCGTCGCTGCCCCCCGCCGCGTCGGGCGCCGTGTCCATGTCGATGGCCTGCGACCCGTCCCCCATCAGCCCCGCCCCTTCGGCCAGCGAGTGCCAGTTGGACGGCATCCCCCCGCCCCACGGTATCGTCGGCTCGGCCCCCTCCCTCGACAGCGCCTCGTAGAACCCCCCGGCCGGCACGAACCCCTCGCCCCGCCACGTGAGAAACACCCCCTGCTCGGTAGACGGGTTGACCACCAGCATCACTGGCATCCCCGGCCCGAACGACCGGTGTACCTCGCGCAGGTTCAGCCGCGGCGCGAACACCCCTATCCCCGGGTCCGAGTAGAACCAGCCCACCGGCCGCGGCGATCCCCCCGCCGCCACCGCCTCGCGCACAGCCGCCACGCGCCCCTGGTCCAGCGTCGGCGCCAGGTTCTCGTACCCGATGGCCACCGGCTCTACCGCCCGCACCCACACCCACGTGTATCCGCCCTGCTCCTGCAGCGTGCCGATCAGCAGGCCCGCCGTCTCCACCGGCAGGCCGCTCCGGGCCACCTCCATCAGCCCCGCGTAGGCCTGCGGCATCATGATGACCCGGACCGCCGTCCTGGGCCGTCCCTTCCGGGCGAGAGGTATGGATGCATGGTCCATCATGGCGTTCCTCGCTGAATGCGATGCGCGAGAAGCAGCCGCGGCGTCAATGGCGGCGGCACGGTGAAAGGGCTTGAAGTGCTTCTGGATTATGCAGATTATATACAGTCGTGGCCCTTTTCGCCAGACCCATCCCCCGGCAATCCCCTGCCGCCCCGCGTTCCCACGGCAACACAACAGAGCGGACCCCTTGCCGCCGCTCTAACGCTTTGGCATGAGGTCCGCCATTACCGGAGAAACGTCCCCGGCCGCTATGGGTGCTTCGCCGGCCTCGCCTAGAAGGGGCACACCCCCGGGTCCGGCATATCGATCCGCGTCGCCCCTCCCGCCGGCAGCAGCCGCACCACGTAGTTCTCCACCGGCGCATTCGTCTCGTTGCGGGCGTTGTGGGTGTGGTCGCCAAGGTCTAGGTAGGCACTCCCCGCCATCCCCGCCGAGACCGGATGCCCGGTGCACGTCGGGTCGTCCCCGTCGTAGAACGTAAGCGTGCCCTGCGTCACCACTATCCACGACGGCCCGCCGTGCTGGTGCCACCCGAAGTACCCGCCCGGCTGCACCACGTTCCTCACGATCGACACGTTGGACACCTCGATCCCGTCGCCGAACCCTGCCTCGTCCTTCAGCTTCATGCGCACAGGCTCCGGCAGCACGCCGGAAGCTATCGACGTCTGGCTGACACCTTGCCCCGGCGTCGCCATGGCCGTTCCGGCCAGGAAGCTGCCGGTGAGCAGCGCGAGCGCCGCCCCGATCAAGACCGCCCTTCGCGCTATGCCCCTTCCCGCCTCTCGTACTCGCCGCGCCTCTCTTATCTTGCCGAACATTCGTCGCCTCCTTTACGTTTACGTCTGCTTACTGCATTGCTCTTCACGTTACGGGTGGCCCGCCGGGTGCCGGTTGCCGGAGCCGCCAACGTCCTGCGAACCACCCTTGGCGCAGACTATAAACGCGCGATGGGTAGCTGCTATCCGTGCAGCTACCCATTCTTGCCCTGGGCACACGTATTCCGTTGGGTGGTGAACACGTAGCCTACGTGGCGAGCCCGTGTCGCAGCGCGTAAGCGGCGGCGGCAGCCCTCGCCACCTTGCCGCTTGCCCCTATCTTCTCGTAGATGTTCGAGATATGCCGTTCCACCGTCCGCCGGCTCAACACAAGCTCCTGCCCGATCTCCAGGTTGCTTTTGCCCAGAGCCATCAGGCGCAGCACCTGTATCTCCCGTTCGGTCAGGTCAGCAGGGTTGGCCTGTGACGCTTCTGCTCTGCCAGTGCTGACAGTTCTACCGGTGGTGGATGCAAACGCCATGATCTCGTCGAGCGACATCGCCCTGCCTTCCGCCGAGAGCCTTTCGAACGTCTCCTCGTCCAATTCGGCGCGTACACCTGCTACGATCCGCTCGATCTCGCCGCGCGTGGCGGGCTCGTAGTGTGCATCGGGCCCGGTTGCAACTCCCCCCGAAGCCCCTATCAACTTTGCCGCGCGCTCCGCATTTCCCCGCAACCGCGCAACCTCGGCCAGGCCCACCAGGTACCACCGCGACCACCGCTTGACCCCCGTGCGCTGCGCCCGGTCGAGCGCTTCCAGCAAGAACGTCTCTGCGTGCTGAGGATCACCCAGGCGTAGTGCCAGCAGCCCGAGCCGGGCGAGGGAAAAGGCAGTGACCCACTCCAGGCCCATGTCCCGCGAAATTCCAATCCCTTCTTCGATCAGCGCCTTTGCCTTCTCATACTCCCCGAGGTGGATGGCCACCGACCCCTGCTTGACCAGCGTATCGGCTATCGCCGCATCGTTACCCTCCTCGCGGTTGAGAGCCAGCGCCTCCTCAAGCGCTGCTTGTGCAGCATAGTATTCCTCGTTGCGCATGTGAATAACGCCGAGCATCCCTACCGCACTCGCGATTAGCGCTTTGGCTCCTATCCTCCTGCCTATTGCCAGGCTTTCCTCGTAGACCGAACGGCTGAGGTCATACTCGCCCTGCCACATCGCCAGGATGCCCAGGCCGAGCAGTGTTGCCGCTTCGCCCTGCCCGTCACCGAGCGCCCTCGATATCGCCAGGCTCTGCTCATAGAGCCTGCGGGCCTCGACGGAGTCGCCCAGCTCAAATTCGAATCGTGCGAGCGCTCGGAGCGCCCTGGCGCGGTCCACGCTCGGCCCGGCCGGCTCGGTCTTGTCGAGCAGCAGCGCGCACCACTGCCGCCCTTCGCTCAGGTAGCTCCTGAACTGCCAGTAGCGCCCCAGCGTTCCCACCAGCCGCAGGCCCAGCTCCGCCCTTCGTCCTCCGGCTCGCTCGTTTCCGGTGAGGCTCCACTCCAATGCCGCGCGCATGTTGTTCTGGTCGGCATCCAGCCGCCGCATCCATAAGGGCAGCTCGCCGCCGAGTGTTTCCTGGTCTGACTTTTCGGCGACCTGCGTGAAGTAATCGAGGTGGCGATCACAGGTCGCGTCCAGCTCCCCGCTCTCTCGCAGCTTCTCCCTGGCAAACTCGCGAATCGTCTCGAGCATCACGAATCGCGGCTCTGCGCCCCCGGCCCACTCTGCGCCCGCCTGCCGCTGCAGCAGGCTCTTGCCCACCAGCGACGTTACTCCGTCGAACGCCTCAATCTGCGGGTCACTCCCGCCGCACACCTGCTCGATCGCCTCGACCGTACACCCCCCCGCGAACACGCCCAACCCCCTGAACAGGGCCTGCTCGCCCGGCTC
>DASTEB010000055.1:0-3053 GCA_035710025.1 Chloroflexia bacterium | reverse complement strand
CACCCCGCCTTCCCCTGCTTCCAGGAATACGCCCGATACCGGTCGCCCGAATGCTTCCGCGTTGCCCGGCTGTTCCCACAACTCGCGGAAGGCGCCCGATACTGCGAACCCGGTCGACTCGAAGTAAAGCTCGCCGCCCGTCGACGGCTCGCCCGGCGGCACACCTGCCGGATACCGGCGCTCAAGCTCCATCGCACCAAGCGGCAGCACCGCCACCTGTTCGCCGGGCTTCGCACTCGGGCTGAACTCCAGCAGGCCCCGCTCAAAGTATTGCAGCGTGTGGGTGACGCCCTCGCTCGCCTCCTCGATCAACGGAGACACCGGCTGCCCGAACCGCTCGGCCCCGCCGTTCGCGCCTACGAACGCGCTCACTTGCGCCTCCGGACCCAGCTGAGGCGTGTCGCTCGTAGTGGGCAGCACCTCGGCGATGGGCCGCGTGGGGGCGGGGCGCGACTCCGGTGCGCGCGGTGCGGCAGCCGGCGACAGCGCGAACAGCATTACTACCAGTAACGCCACGAGAGGTAGACCCACGGTCGCGACGGCCTTCCATGGCACGGCTGCCGGCGCACGAACGCGCCCAACTCCGGCCCTCTTTGCGGCCGTGGCCCTCGCCGCCGAGGGCGGGGGCAGCGCAAGCCGCCGCTCGATCCCGGCAAGGAGGTTGGCCGCCCGGTGTTGCTCAGTGCGGTACGCCGGTTCGAGAGCCACTACTTCCGCCAGCACATTGCGCGCGTGCAGCAGGTCGCCCTTCCAGAATGCGGTGAGGCCGAGGTCGAATAGCTCGTCCACAGCCGTGCGCTGTCTGCCCTTCGCCTGCGACGTCTCCCGCGCAGCAGCCTTCTCTTCGGCCTGCTCGGCACGCTCGCGTGCTTCGGCCCATGCAGCGGTCCTCTCGTCGGTAAGGTCCTGCTCGAGCAGACTTACCTGCTCCTCGAGACGGTTCAGTGTGCTTCGCAGACGCAGCTCAAGAGCAATGTCGGCGACGATGGGCGCGAGCGACAGCGCCTGCCTGTAAAGCAATACCGCGCCGGTCAGGTTGCCCTCGCCCTCGAGCCGCCTCGCCAGTGTCATTATCCGCTCGACCGCCTCCGAAGCCATGTTCTCCTCGGGCGGCTCCGGCTGGGCTTCGTCCTCCTCCAGGTCCGTCGGGGCAGGCTCGGGCCGGGCCGATGCGCGCATGGTGAATCGTGCGGAACCGTTTCTGCCTGCCGGCCCTGCAGCCGGCGCCCCGGGTTGCGCTTCCTGGCGGCCCGCTCTCCCCGCTCGCCCTTCGACCGTCCGCCCGCCGCGGAGCGTGCCGGCCGCGCCGACGAGCAGCGCGCCCCAGTCGCCCGTCCACGGGATAATTGAGGTGGACTCCTCGGGCAGGGCCTCATAGAACCCACCGACCGGAAGCACCGTGCCCTCGCGCCACAGGCAGAATGCGCCCTGGTCAATCGAGGGATTCATGAGCAGTAGCAGGCTGGCTTCGGGGGTAAGCTGGCGGTGGATCTCGCCGATGTCAAGGCGGGCGGGAAACAGCCCGATCTCGGGGTCGGCATAGAACATTCCGATTACCGCCAGATCGCGCCAGCCCTCCCCCTCCATGCGCTCGCGCAGGCGCTCCAGCGAGGTGCGCTCCGGGGTCAGGCCGCTCGAAGTGAACTGAAGATCGAGCGGAGCGGCCTCACGCACGGTATACCAGCGCTGCACGCCCATTGTCTGCACGTTGCCCAGCAGCGCCCCCGCCGTGCCGCCGGGCAGGCGCGCGACCGCCGCCCGCCGCAGATCGGCGTACACCTCCTGGTGCAGCACCACCACGGTAGACGGGTCGGGCTGCCCCTTGCGGAGCAGCAAGCTCGAATCGCTGTCTGAGTCGCGGTACCCGTCCACGTGCCCGTATCCCAACCGCCAAGAGAATCGCGCCCGGCAGCGCACCATACCAACTTTGATGGGGCGGGCCGGTCAGCGCTGAATTATAACAGATTCCCGGCCGGCCACCGCAGCGAACGCCCGACCGAGAAGCCGCACGACGTGATTGACGCCCGTCGCGGCCTCAATTATGCTGTTTAGCGACCATAACCTACACCCACCAGGAGCCGAACAAATGCCGTACGACATGGTGAATAAGCGAGTAATCATCCGGGGCGTCGAGCCCGAGATCGAGAGCGGGCGCTACCCCATCAAGCGCGTGATCGGCGAGAAGGTGGTTGTCGAAGCCGACGTATTCACCGACGGCCACGAGGCGGTGTCGGCCGAGCTCCTCTGGCGCGGCCCCGGCGAGGGGGGCTGGAACGAGCAGCCCATGGAGTTTCTGGTGAACGACCGCTGGCGCGCCGAATTTATCGTTGAGCAGCTTGGCACCTACGAGTACACCATCGTCGCCTGGCTCGACCACTTCAAGTTCTGGTCGCGCAGCCTGGTCAAGCGCATCGACGCCGGGCAAGACGTGTCCGTTGACCTGGCAATCGGCGCCGACCTCGTGGACCGTGCCGCCGGGTCCGACGCCCCCGCAGGCCTGGCCGCGTACGAGCAGGTGCTGCGCGCCGGAGGTCCGCAGGCAGTCGAAGCCGCCCTCTCGGATGAGCTTGCCGCACTGATGTACCGGCACACCGACCGCTCGCAGGCCACCACCTACGACCGCGTGCTCGGCGTCACGGTTGACCCGGTCAGGGCGCGCTTCTCCGCGTGGTACGAGTTCTTCCCGCGCTCCTGCTGGGAGCCGGGCTGCACGCACGGCACGTTCCGGGATTGCGAGAAGCGCCTGCCGCGCATCGCCGAGATGGGCTTCGACGTGGTCTACCTCCCGCCGATCCACCCCATCGGCACGACCAAGCGCAAAGGCAAGAACAACTCGGTCGTGTCCGAGCCGGGCGACGTGGGCAGCCCGTGGGCCATCGGCTCCGAGCTTGGCGGGCACAAGGCAGTCAACCCCGACCTCGGCACACTCGAGGACTTCCGGCACTTCGTCGAGGTCGCCGCCAAGTACGACATTGACGTGGCCCTCGACATCGCGTTCCAATGCTCGCCTGACCACCCTTACGTGCGCGAGCACCCCGAGTGGTTCCGAATGC
>DASTEB010000054.1:0-4884 GCA_035710025.1 Chloroflexia bacterium | reverse complement strand
ATGCAGTGGTCGGAATATCTCCAGATACTGCTGGGGGCAGCGCTGTTCGTTTCGCCCTGGGTGATGAACTACGCCAATCCCATCACCAACTTCACCTGGAGCGCCTGGATCGTTGGCGTCATCCTCGCCGGCATCTCCCTCTGGTCCATCTACGTCGTGAGCCAGAGGGGCGGCACCATGGCTCCGAATCCGTAGTTTCATTTAGCAGGCGCGTGACGTCAGGCTCGCCGCTTCATGGGCCTGACGTCCACGGCCGAAGGATGCGGCACGAGCGGTGGAGCAGCACCCCGGGGGTGAAGAGGGGCACCCGGCCGCCTCTTCACTCCCCACCCACCGCGCAGCATCCGATCCCGAACAGCCTCGACGAGGGAGGTATCAGCAGCTATGCCGCGAAGGAGCGAACTGCGTGGAGAGGATACAAACCGCGGCATGGGCGGGGCGTCCGTAAATGGACGCCGGTCGGCCGGATCAGATGGGCGGGAAGGCCGCACCGGCCCGGTGGTATCGGACGCACGGGGGAGGATCCTCGACGCGGCGCAGCAGCTTTTCGCCTCCCGAGGGTTCGCCGCCACGCCGACCAAGGAGATCGCCTGGGAGGCGGGCGTTCCAAGCGGACTTGTCTTTTACTACTTCCCAACCAAGCGGGCCTTGCTTCTGGCCATCATCGACGAGCGCAGCTTCCTGCCGGAGCTGCGCGCTCTCATCCAGGCAGAGACCGCATCGCACGACGACCCCCGCGCCGAATTGACGGCCGTCGGCCTTCGAATCCTTGAGTATGTAGCCAGCCAGGGAGCGATAGCTCGCATCCTTGCGAGCGAGGTGCTCGCCCACCCCGAGGTGCTGGAGCACCTGCGCGACCTGTACGACGAGGGGATTCGCCTCGTCGCCGACTACCTCCGCGAGGAGATCCGTACCGGCAAGCTCCGCCAGGTTGACGTGGACGTGCTTGCGCGGCTGTTCATGGGCGGGATAGTGCTGGGCGCGCTCGACCAGCCGGCCGACCCGCAGCAGTACGTCAGCACCACCGTCGACACGCTCCTGCGCGGCTTCGTCATCGAAGCCTGACGCCGCCCCACCGCCCGGCCGCCCGGCCTGACCACCCACCCCAAAACAAAAGCAGGCTGCCCACTTTGGACAACCTGCTAACGGAGCGGGTGATGGGACTCGAACCCACGACATCTTCCTTGGGAAGGAAGCACTCTACCAACTGAGTTACACCCGCATGTTATTTACTTGGGCCTATGGGTACTATTTCGTAGTCCCCTGCCCAGCGCACCCTCTTTTGCTGGTTATTCTGCGTAGGATCAATCCTGAGAAAGACAGGACCTACACCTACCTGTGCCACAGGAACCAAATATACCTGCTCAGTGTCAGGGCAATAGACGCCAAAGACATCTGCTAAGTTGCTGTAACCGCGTCTCGTGCCGTTACTGTTGCCCGCTACGCTGTAGGCGTTGAACTCCACACAACCCCGTTTCAACCTGCCGGTTTTACACTGAAGCCTCTGTAGTGTTACACCATCATCAATGACGTAGTCGTACTTATGACCATCTCCAAACGGCTCTGAGACTATGTAGCCTGCCTCCACGAGCGCGGCGAGGATTTTGGCTTCGCTGAGATTGCCTCTGACCGTGGTTGGTGGCATACGACTGTGAATGACTGAGGTACACCCGCGTGCCCCCAATTATAGCAAATGCCCCGGACCGAATCAAGATACTGATTGAACGCAAAGGCGCAAAGTTGAATTGAACCGCAGAGACGCAGAGAGCGCAGAGAGCACGCAGAGTAAATGAATGGGGCGCGGTAAACAGGCTGACGTGACTACTTTCCCCAATAGAATCTCTGAGTTCCTCCGTTACCTCTGCGTCTCTGCGTTTCAACCGAATAGACTTTGCGTCTTTGTGTTCAATCCTAATACCGCCGCGCGTGGTCGGCAGTCAGGGTGTGGTGGTCGGTGCCGCTGTGGCCGCAGGGGTCGACATGTACCACAAGCTCGGCGAGGCGAGGCTGGTCGTGGAACACGGCGTGGCGCACCTCCTCCACGATGCGGTGGCTCTCGCGGGTCGGCAGGTCCTCGTCCACTGTGATGTGCATCTCGCCGTGCAGATTGTGGCCCAGCCAGCGCACCCGCACGTCGTGTACGTCCTGCACGCCCTCCACTCCACAGGCCGACGCCTCGATGGCGACCACTAGGTCGGGATCCACCGCGTCGACCAGGCGCTGCCACACCGGCAGGGTCGCGTCGCGCAGGATGAACAGGATGGCCGCCGTGATGAGCAGGCCCACTATCGGATCGGCCAGCGGGAAGCCGAGCAGGCTGCCCATCGCCCCGAACAGCACCGCCAGCGAGGTGAACCCGTCGGCCCGGGCGTGCTGACCGTCGGCTACCAGCGCCGCCGAGCCGATCTCCTTGCCCACCCGGATGCGGAAGACCGCCACCGCCTCGTTGCCGATGAAGCCGATGATCGCCGCGGCCACCACCCACCACGCGTTTGACAGCGGCTGTGGATCGAGCAGCTTGCGTATGCTCTCGTACCCCGCGATAGCCGCGCTCAGGCCGATCATCAGCACGATGAACACCCCGGCGAGGTCCTCGGCGCGGCCGTAGCCGTAGGTGTAGCGGCGGCTCGCCCCGCGCTTGCTCAGGGAGAAGGCGATCCACAGGGGCACCGCGGTGAGCGCATCCGAGAAGTTGTGGATCGTGTCGGCCAGCAGCGCCACGCTCCCGCTCATCAGGTAGATGATCACCTGGAAAACGGCCGTAGCCCCCAGCCCGAACAGCGATATCTTCAGCGCCCAGATGCCCCGGTCGCTCGACTCAAGCGCGCTGTCTACGTTCGCTTCGCCGTGGCTGTGGTCGTGCAGGAAGGGCACCATCTCGCGCAGCCGCCCGAGCAGGCCCGTGCCGTGTTCGTGACCGTGCTCGTGGTCGTGGTCAGGCTCGGCCTCATGGCCGTGGGCTTCGGTGCTGGTGGTGTCCTGTGCGGCCAATTGGTGCCTCCGGTTAGCGGGCGAAGATGCTGTGCAGGCGCCTGAGCGCTTCCTCGGTCATTTCCTGTATCTCGCCATGTAGCAAGGGCGAAGCCACGCCCGCCAGCAGGCGCGTCACCCCTCCTTTGAACTTGTACTCGATGGTCAGGCTGACCTCGGACATTGGGTGGGGCATAGCGAGGGGGCGCACTTCCCAGGTATTGCGGCTCAGTACTGTGCCGTCGCTGATGCTCACCAGGCGGAAGGGAGGGTGGAACGCGATGATCCTGTTGTGCCCCGACATCGGTACCCCGTGGAACCGCCCCTTCAACTCCACGACAGCGCCAACGCCCCGCTCTTTCTCGCTCACCAGGCGCACAGCCTCGAAGTGGGGCTGCAGCCGGGGGATGTTGCGGTAGTCGGCCAGGAAGTCAAAAATCTCCTGCGGCGGCGCGTCTACGTGTGTGGCTGAGTATACCTGGGGCATGGCTGTGTGCCTGTGGGGACCTGGGCTATTGGTTCGTCGCCGCGGGCGTGCGCGATCTTCGCCTCCAGACCACGAAGGCGACCACACCCCCCATCAGGAACAGGATCCCGCCGGCGGCAATTGCGGCGAAAGCCAGCGGGTCGAGCCACCCGGGGGCCGACGGCTTGTAGGGTAGAGCCTGCCTCCACTGCTCGTCAAGCTCGTCCACGCTCACGCCCAGGCCCGACCTGAGCGCTTCGTCGTAGGTCACGCCCTCCTTGAACGCGGCCACCGTGCGCGCCAGCTTCGACGGGCCGTAGCGCGCGTCCTCCAGTATGAACTCGACCACGCTGCCGCTCTGCGCGTAGGACAGCATGGCCGTGATCTCGTCGGCCCCGAACGAGCCGGACAGCGCCCGCAGCGGCGGCAGCTCGTTCGCCTCGGCCGCCATCTTGAGCGCTTCCTCCTCGGCGGGGTCGTGCGCCTCCTGGTTGTATACCGCGATGCCCTCTTCGAGCCAGGCGGGCGGGGTGTTATAGGGGTTGCGAGTGGCCTGGTACAGCACGATATGGCTCAGCTCGTGCGGCACTACGCGCTTGATCTCAAGCTCGGCGAACTCGTTGTCCTCGATGGCCGCGATCACCAGCGCAAGCTCGGGGAATGCCTTGCCGCCCACCCACTCGGGTATGTTGGGGGGCAGCGCCTCCAGCAGCACCTCCTGTGAGGGGTACACCCAAACGTCCACCGGGCGGGCGGGGGTCGCGCCGATGTCGTGGCGCAGGCGGTCGAGCGCTCCCGCCGCGGTGTCAATCAGCATCTTGCCGAAGGCGTCGCCCCCCTCGTACCAGTGCACGGTCACGCGTCCCTCGCCGTCCGAGCGCTCGCGCCACTCGAACCGGTCGTCCAGCAGTCGGAAGGTCTCGGCAGGGGTGTCGGCCGTCTCGCCAGTGGGCGAGGTGAGCGTCCAGTAGTATTCCACCCGGGTGCCCGGCGGTATGTAGTGTATCGACAGGTCAAGCTCCACCGACACGTCGATTTCGGACGACGGCCCGTCCATGTCGGCCTGCACGCCCGATGTGACAGGGTCGCCCACGAGAGTGTAATTCACCTGTGCCCGCTCGGCCTCGAACCCGCCTGCCCGCAGGGTGAACTCAACCGTGCCGGGGAAATCTATGCGCACGTCCTGCGACTCGACTTGCGGCGCGGCCTGCGCTGTGCGGGCAGCGGCGCCGGGAACCGCCCACGCTGAGAGGAACAGGCACACCAACGCAAGCACCGCGGCCTGTATACGGCCCCGGCGTGCGTGCGGCAGATTGTGCTGTGCGGCGCTCATGTGCGCGCTACGAGGCGCTGTCTCCGATCTTCCACCGTAGGTAAGCTTCGATGAAGCCGTCGATGTGTCCGTCGAGCACGGCGGGGGGGTTGGTATCCTCGTGGCCGGTGCGGTG
>DASTEB010000053.1:0-7580 GCA_035710025.1 Chloroflexia bacterium | reverse complement strand
GATGGCCTCGCGCTGCGGCGTCTTCGCCAAGACCGACGTGCAGAACCTGCTCAGCCGCCAGGTGGCCCACCCCGACATCGCAGCCTCGATCCTGCACGCGGTGGTCCTGCAGATCCTCGCGACCCTGGCGCGCGGCATCCAGCCCGAGCCCCTGGTCCTGTTCAGCGGCGGCCCCCTGACCTTCATCCCCGCGCTTCGCGCCGCCTTCATGAAAGAGCTTGGCTTCGGGCCGGACGACGTGTTGGAAGCGCCGCACATGGAGCTGTTGTCGGCCTGCGGCGCCGCGCTTGCCCAGAACGGAAACGGGCGCGCCATGCGCCTTTCAGAGCTTGGCGCGGTACTGGGCGCGCCGGTCAGCCCGGAGGCCGACACGCACCGCCTCGCGCCCCTGTTCGCGGACGAGGCCGACCTTGAGAGTTGGGAGAAGGCGCGCTGGCAGCACCGCATCGAGCGGGTCTCCGTGAGCGAGGCAGGGGGCGAGCCGTGCTTCCTGGGCGTCGACTCCGGCTCGACCACCACCAAGATGGCGCTGATCGACCGGCAGGGGCGGCTGGTGTTCACCCACTACGCCAACAACGGCGGCAACGCCATAGGCGCTGCGCGAGAAGGGCTGGAGAAGCTGCGCGAGGAGTTCGCGGCCTGCTGGCAGCCGCCCCGAATTGAGCGAAGCGCCGCGACCGGCTACGGAGAGGACCTGATCCGCACGGCGTTCGGCCTGGACGAGGGTATCGTCGAGACGGTGGCCCACTTCCGGGGCGCAAAGGCCTTCGACCCGGAAGTATCCTTCGTGCTCGACATCGGCGGCCAGGACATGAAGGCGATCTTCGTGCGCGACGGCTACATCTACAACATCGAGCTGAACGAGGCGTGCTCGTCCGGCTGCGGCACCTTCATACAGACGTTCGCCCGCTCGATGGGCCACAGCGTGACCGACTTCGCCCGCATGGCCTGCACGGCGAGCGCGCCCTGCGACCTGGGCACGCGCTGCACCGTGTTCATGAACTCGAGCATCAAGCAGGCGCTCAAAGAGGCCGCCGGAGTGGACGACATCTCCGCGGGGCTGGCCTACTCGGTCATCAAGAACGCCCTGCACAAGGTGCTGAGGATCACAGACACGGCGGTGCTGGGCGAGCATATCGTGGTGCAGGGGGGCACATTCCGCAACCCGGCGATCCACAGGGCTTTCGAGAACCTGCTCGGCAGGCAGGTGCTCTGCCCGGACATAGCGGAATTGATGGGAGCGTACGGCGCCGCGCTGACGGCGCGCGATGCGTGGCTGGCGGGCGATGCCGGGCCGGGCGGGTTCGTGGGGCTGGACGCGCTGGACAGCGCCGCTGATTATGTCAAGCGCATCATCGGGTGCCGGGGCTGCGAGAACCGCTGCACGGTCACCAAACTGAAGTTCCCCAACGGCGGCGTGTTCTACACCGGCAACCGCTGTGAGCGCATCTACTCCAACCACGGCCGGCAGTACGCGAGGGGTACCAGTCTGACCGACCGCAAGCACGAGATGCTGTTCGACCGGCCCATGGACCCGGCGGGCCAGCCACGACTCACAATCGGCGTGCCACGCGTGATGAACATGTACGAGAACTTCCCCTTCTGGAACACCCTGCTGGTGGAGTGCGGCTTCAAGGTGCAATTGTCCGACCCGTCCAGCCCCGCTCTGCACGCGAAGGGCGTCGGCACGGTGATGTCGGAGAACATCTGCTTCCCGGCGAAAGTCGTGCACGGGCACATACGGAACCTGATCGAGAAGGGGGTAGACCGCATCTTCTACCCTATGGTGTTCGCCGAGCGCGCCGAGTTCGCCGACGCGACCAACTCGTACATCTGTCCGATCATCACCGGCTACCCCGACGTGATACGCAGCGCGATGGACCCGTTCGGCAAGCACGGCATCCCTTTCGACATGCCGTCTGTCACCTTCAAAGACGAGGGGCTGCTGCGCGATGCGTGCTACCGCTACCTGAGCGGGCTGGGGGTGGGGCGCGGGCAATTCCAGCGCGCGTTCGAGAGGGCGCGGCAGGCCCAGCGCGAGTACAGGCGGGCGGTGCAGGCCGCGGGGACGAGCATACTCGAGCAGGCGCGTAACGCGGGCCGCCTGATCATCCTGCTGCTGGGCCGCTCCTACCACCTCGATCCTATGATCAGCCACGGCGTGGCGCAGATACTGGCCGACCTCGGCGTGGACGTGATCACAGAGGATGCGGTGCCCCTTGAGGAGGGGGCGAAGCTGGAGAACAGGCACGTGCCGACCCAGTGGGAAGCGGTCAACCGCTTCTACCACGCCGCGCGGTGGGCTGGGGCGCAGGAGGACGTAGAGGTTGTTCAGCTAAACTCGTTCGGCTGCGGGCCTGACGCGTTCACGCTGGACGAGGTCAGGAGCATCCTCGAGTCGCTGGGCAAGGGACACACGGCGATCCGGATCGACGAGATCGAGAGCACAGGCTCGATCCGGCTGCGCCTGCGCTCGCTGATAGAGGCGCTGAGGGCCGAGCACAAGCCCGTGCGCGCACCCCGGCCGAGGAAGCACCTCAAGCTGTTCGAGGTGGAAGACCGCTACCGGACCGTGATCGTGCCGCACTTCTCGCGCTTCTGCGCGCCCGTGATCGGCGGGCCGATGCTGCAGATGGGCTTCAACGTAGAGACGCTGCCGCCTCCTGACCGCGAGTCGGTGGAGGTAGGGTTGAGGTACACGCCCAACGAGGTCTGCTATCCCTCGATCATAGTGGTGGGCGACGTGATCAAGGCGCTGCAGTCGGGCAAGTACGACCGGGCCAACGTTGCGGTCGGCTCGTGGCAGACGGGCGGTCAGTGCCGTGCGAGCAGCATCCTCTCGCTGACGCGGAAGGCGATGATCGCGGCGGGCTTCGAGGACGTGCCCATCATGGCCCTGTCGCTGAACCGCAAGCTGCACGAGCAGCCGGGCAACGACATCAACTACCTGGAGTACATCCCCAAGGCCCTGCTGGCGGGCTTGTACGCCGACGCGGTCTCGGCGATGTACTACGCCACGGCGGTGCGCGAGGTGAACAGGGGTGAGGCGCTGGCACTGGCCGACGACCTGCTCGAGCCGCTGAACCGGGGGGTGCTGCGCCTGGAAGAGCAGTCGCTGCTTGCCCGGCTGCGGGATGCGGTGGCCCGCTTCAACGATATCCCCACCAATGACAGGCGCTACCCCAAAGTGGGCGTCGTGGGCGAGATATTCGTGAAGTACAACTCCTTCTCCAATAACCACGTCGCCCGGTGGCTCATGGAGCACGAGGTAGAGGTGGTCGTGCCCGATTTCGTGACCTTCTTCCTGTCCTCGCTGGTCAGCGGCAAGGTGCTGGTGAAGGAGAAGCTGGTGCGCCGGGGCATCGCGGCCCGAGTCGTCTACAACCTGCTGGAGCGGCGGGCGCGGGGCGTGCTCGGGCGGGCCGATGAGGTCATGCGAGGGTTCAAGTACCACCGGCCGAGCCACACGCTGCACGACCTGGCCCGCACCGCCGAGCGGTCCGTCAGCCTGACACATTCCTACGGCGAAAGCTGGCTGATCGCGGGGGAGATCGGGGCGATGGTGGAGAGCGGGATAACCAACGTGATCTGCCTGCAGCCGTTCGGGTGCCTGGCGAACCAGGTCACGGCGCGGGGGGTGGCGAAGAGCATGAAGGAGCAGTACCACGGCCTGAACGTGCTGTTCCTCGACGTGGACGCGGGCATGAGCGAGGTCAACTACTTCAACAGGATGCACTTCTTCCTGACCCAGGCTAAGAGCGCGGTCGAGGTGTGACGGTTCGGGCCGCACGTCCCGGCACCGCCGCGGCGAAATTGCTCGGCTACCCCAGCCTGAAGCATTGACAATTTCGTCACAATTCGGGTACTATGGTCGGGCGTGCCGGTCGAGGGCGCTCGGCGCAGCGACGGAGGGTAACACGCGTGACCGCGGAGCTGGTCAGGTTACCGTCCCGATAAACCGAGAAGTAAGACTAAAGGCGGGTACCGGCGGCCTGATAAGGGCGTTGATACCCGTCATGTATGCTCTACCGCAGCCTGCCCTGTGCCCTTAGGGATCAGGCCGGAGCAGCTTTTGCCTTACTCAGGTTGCCGCACGCATCCCCACGAGAAAGCGAGGATCACCAAGCTAACATCTCCTGAACCGAATTCATGCGATGCCGCATGAACTACTTTGAGCGTGCCTTAGCAAGGCAGTATCACTACGATCGTTGATCGTTTCCAGGGAAGATTACCAGGAGGATAAAGAGTGAATTCGACCACAATGCACAGATTCCTCTCGATTACTACCGCTGTCGCCCTACTCCTCGTTTCGGTAGTGACCGTGTGGAACCCATCCGCAGTGGCGCAATCCGAGAAGGCAGGCGCACGCAACGCGCCCGGCCTTTCCAAGCACGACCGCGCTTTGCTGGCAGACGCTATCGCCAACGGCGAAAGCACCGTGACCCTGCTCATAGCCTCGCGGCCCGGGGCCAACAACACCGTCGCCTCCGGTATCGCCCGGCTCGGCGGCGCCGTGAACTTCGCAGAGGGCGACGTGAGCTACCTCCGCGCCACCGTCCCCGTGGGCCAGGCCGATGCGGCCGCCCGCCTCAACGGCGTCGAAGCCGTAGAGATGGACGAGATCATCCCGCTGGAAGACCCCAACCCCTCGCCTGAGGGCGTCGTGGGCGTCATCCCTCAGCCCCCGCCCACCGCGGGCACGCCGAACGACAACCCCTACATGCCGATCCGCGACATCGGGGCTTCGCAGTTCATGGCGGCCAACCCCACCTGGGACGGGCGCGGCGTGACCATCGGCATCGTGGACAGCGGCGTCTCGCTCGACCACCCCTCCCTGCTGACCACCAGCACCGGCGAGCGCAAGATCGTCGACTGGAGGACCGGCACCGACCCGTTCACCGAGAACGACCCCACCTGGGTCGACATGCAGATGCAGGTGACGGCGGCCGGCGGCACCTTCACCGTCAACTCGGTGACCTACACCGCGCCCGCTAACGGCCAGTTCCGCTTTGGCCTGTTCAACGAGCGCGACCCGCGCCTGGGCGGCGAAGTGGGCAACGACGTCAACCGCGACGGCAACCCCGCCGGCAGCAGCGGCATCTTCGCCGTGCTGTGGAACGCCGACTCGAACGACGTCTACGTGGATGCCAACCAGAACCGCAGTTTCGCCGACGAGATGGCGATGACCGACTACAGCGTGCGCTACGACGTGAATTACTTCGGCGTCGACAATCCCGCCACGGCTGTCGCGGAGCGGATGCCGTTCGTCGTGCAGACCGACGGCCAGAACAAGGTGGTCAACATCGGTATCGTGTCGGGCGCTCACGGCTCCCACGTGGCCGGTATCGCCGCGGGCAACTCGCTGTTCGGCGGCGCCATGAGCGGCGCGGCCCCCGGCGCCAAGATCAAGTCGCTGCGGGCCTGCCTCTTCGTCGCGGGCTGCACGGCGCACGCCCTGCTCGAGGGCATGATCTGGATGGCCAAGCAGGGCAACGTCGACGTGATCAACATGTCGATCGGCGGCCTGCCCGCGCTGAACGACGGCAACAACACCCGCGCCATAGTGTACAGCCGCATCATCGAGCAGTACAACGTGCAAATGTTCATCTCGGCGGGCAACAGCGGCCCCGGCATGAACACCATCGGTGACCCGTCGGTAGCCACCAAGGTGGTGAGCGTCGGCGCCTACATCAGCGACGACACCTACCTGGCCGACTACGGCGCGCAGCTGTACGAGGACGACAACCTGCACTACTTCTCGTCGCGGGGCCCGCGCGAGGACGGCGGGTTCAAGCCTCAGATCGTAGCATCGGGCGCGGCCATCTCGACCATCCCGATGTGGCAGAACCAGGGTTGTCTCGCCTCGGTGTGTGCGGTCGGCTACGCGCTGTTCAACGGCACCTCGATGGCTGCTCCGCAGGCGGCGGGCGGCGCGGCGCTGCTGGTCAGCGCTGCTCAGCAGACAGGCGCCCAGCACCAGCCGGCGCAGCTTCGCCAGGCGATCACTTCCTCGGCCCGCTACCTGTCGGACCGCTACCAGGCGTACGAGCAGGGTAACGGCCTCATGAACGTGCCCGACGCATGGGGTCTGCTGCAGACCAATATCAGGACGGTCGATATCGCTTCGTCCGTTCAGGTGAGCACGATCCTCAGCGGCTTCCTCGCGACGCCCGGCTACGGCGTGGGCATCTACGACCGCGAAGGCGTGGCGGCCGGCCAGAGCTACGTCCGCGAGTACACCTTCATCCGCACCAGCGGTCGCGGCGGCACGGTCACCTACGACGTGACCTGGCAGGACAACGAAGACAATGTCTTCAGCAGCGCCGGCCAGATCGCGCTTCCGCGCAACGTGCCCGTCACCTTCCAGGTGACCGTCAACCCGACAACCCCGGGCGTTCACTCTGCCATCATGAACCTGGACGACCGTGACCCGGCCAGCGCCGGCACCGACTACCAGACCATGAACGTGGTGGTCGCGGCGGACCAGTTCTCCGCGGCAAACAACTACACGGTGGCCAAGGCCGGCTCGCTCGGCCCCGGCCAGTTCGACACCTACTTCTTCCGCATCCCGGCCGGCACCCCCGCCTTCAAGGTTGACATGACGGGCGGCGGCCCGGCAGGCGCGGGCGCTATCCGCTTCCTGCGCTGGCACCCGTACGGCCTGGGCATCGAGTCGAACGGGGTGAGCAACTGCTACAACGGCGCGCCGGGCGGCTGCACGACGGGCAGCCCGACCAGCCGCACGGTCAGCAACCCGCAGGCCGGCGTTTGGGAGGTAACGGTGGACGCGCGGCGTAACTCCGACGCGGTGTCCGCCCCGTACACCTTGACCGCCTCGATCCTGGGCGCTACGGTCTCGCCGAACCCCGACGAGATCGCGACGGCTACGATCGGCGTGCCGGTGGCCCGCTCCTACACGATCACCAACCTGTTCGGCGCGTTCACCGGCCGTGCGGTTGGAACGAGCATGGGCAGCGCGTACGTCGCGACGCCTACCATAGCGAACCACGCCCAGCAGACGTTTGACGTAACGATCCCGGCAGGCGCTACCTCGCTGCGGGCTACCATCGGCAGCCCGTCCGATCCCGGCGCCGACCTCGACCTGTTCGTGTTCAACTGCACGTCCGGCACCTGTGTGCAGGCCGGCTCGAACGCGGACGGCGACTCCGAGGAGTCGGTGACGATCGCCAACCCTGCGGCCGGCCTGTGGGTCGTCCTGGTGGACGGCTACTCGGTGCCGAGCGGCAGCACAACCTACAACTACGTGGACGTGTTCGCCACCACCCCCGCGTTCGGCACGGTCAGCGTAACCGACGCCAACGCGCTGCGCCCGGCCGGTGCCGTGTGGAACGTGCCCGGCTCGGTGACGGCAAGCGCCGCCCCGGCCGCGGGCCGCGTGCTGCTCGGCAGTGTCGAGGTGCGCACCGACACCAACGTGCTGGTGGGCATCGGCAACGTGATCGTGCAGAACGTCACGCCCTAGCGCGCGACACAACAGGTCAGCCTCTACCTTCGGGGTAGAGGCTGCCTCAAGAGGCAATAGCGGACTGCTCGCGCAGTCCTTGGAGAGCGAGACCCGC
>DASTEB010000052.1:0-8505 GCA_035710025.1 Chloroflexia bacterium | reverse complement strand
CCGGAGTTGCCTGCGGAGCTTGGCGGGGGCGACACGATCGCCGTGCGGGTCCCTGCGCATGACGCGCTGCGGGCGTTCATTGTGGAGTGCGGAGGATACATAGCGGCGACCAGCGCCAACCTGTCGGGAATGCCCGATGCACTCGACGCGCAGGCGGCTGCCGGCTACTTCGGCGATGCCGTTGCGCTCATCATTGACGGAGGGCGCGTTGCCGGCGGAGTCCCCTCCACCGTGGTAGACTGCACCGTCACGCCCCCGGCAATCGTGCGGGAGGGCGCTATTTCCGCGAACGAAATCCGAGAGGCGATACGTGCAGCGCACAGCTAGCTTCACATACCGGGCCGAGCGCATCTTCGTTCTGTCCGCCATCCTCCTCGTCGGCCTTGGCCTGACGCTACTGCTTGCCCGACCCGGTGACGATGAGCACAGCGGGGGCGGCACGACTCTTTTCTGGCTTATGACGCTGGGCCTCGCGGCTGTGGCGGCACTTGGGGCCGTCTGGCTGCGGCGAACCGAGACGCGAGCCACCCGCACCGGCGTTGCGCCCGACCTTATGCTGGGGCGATTGACGCTGCCTATCGAGGTGATCCTGCCCTCGATGCTGGTGGCCGGGTTCGCGCTGATTTTGCAGCTGTTTGAGGACGGCGTCGTGCAGGCGCTCGTGCTCTCGATAGCAGCGGTTGCCTTCGCCGCCGTCTTCTGGGCGCAAACGCACAGTGTCGGTCCCGCGGACCGCTACTTCGCGTTGAGCCAGAGCCTACTAAACGTGCTATCGCACATCGCCGCGTTCCTACTGCTCAGTATCGTCTACGGCCTGAAAGCGAGAGCACTTTTCTCGGCGTCGGCCGTCGGTGTGGCTACTGCTCTGTTAATTCTGGAGATGTTGCTGCGCGATGTCGCGTGGCGCCAGGCTCTGCAAAAGCAGGCGGTACGCTCGACCTCGCGGCCGGTGCTGCTCTCGGCGGCGGGCGGCTTTGTACTGGCACAGCTGACCTGGGGGTTGAACTACTGGGCGGCGCTCACCACGCTTGTGGGTGGCGCCTTCCTCCTGGTGGCGTTCTACGTGGTATACGGGCTGATGTCGCATTATGTCGAGGGCAAGCTTGACCGGCAGACGTTCGTCGAGTTTGGCACGGTAGGTGCACTCGCCATGCTCGTGATATTCGGCTCGGCGTTCCTGAGCAATGGGTGAGGTAAAAATGCCCGCAGATTTCAACGGTAGACACGATGACTCCGACAACCTGCACGGCTACGACGTGCTGCTGGACCTGGAAGATCTTGAGTCGTTGCTCGAGCAACTGGAGGAGGCGGGAGTCGTGGACGAATTTGATCCGTCGATGCTGCCCCCGGACGTGGCCGAATTGGCGCGGGAGGCCGGCGTTAGCACGCTGGCTGACTTGCGCGCCTTGATCGAAGCAAGCCACCGGCAACTGGACGACGGGGAGTAATCACCGGACGAACTCGCGAACGACCTCGAAGGCCCCTCCTGACGCCCGGTAGCCCTCGACAGCCCATGCCGCGGGGTCGCCCGCATCGTCGAAGAGGGGCGTGCCGTCCGGCAGCCGCTTGCCTCGCACGTACTCCAGTAATCCTGCTCGATCCGCATGTCCCGAGTCGACCGCCTCGACTACGAGACGGGCCATGACGTAGGCGTATAGCGCCGTCCGGTTGCCCGCGAGATGCTCGGGCGTGTCAGGGAAAAGCTGCGCGATCGAGGGCGCGGGCGGACCGCCCGCATTACTAACGATGTGCCAACTACCGGCGGCGCTTCCGGCTAGCTCCAGGAATTGAGGATCGAGCGCCACGTCCGTGGTGTAAACGGGCAACCGGCTCTCGTAAAGCGCGTTGGCCAGCCGTTCCGCCGATCGGACAGAACTGGGCGCGACGTACACTGCGTCATATCCCACAAGATCGGGAAGAATCACCTGCTCATCCGTGGTGGGAACGAGCACCGGGTCACTCGCCGCCCCTGGGAAGTGCCGGCCAAACTCGCGTGCCATGCCCTCACTGTAGGTGCTGCCGTCCTGCATGACGAAGACGTTCATGCGTCCGTCTGCCTCGGCCCACTCGGCTGCAGCTTCGGCTTGAACACTGTCGGAAGGTACGAGGCGCACGAAGTGGCGTATTCCGCTGGGGTAGAAAGTCTCAGGCTGGCCCACTTCCCACCCGGCCTGAGTCAGGCCCGGCCACGTGGCTGCTACGCCCAAGGTAAGGAGCCCCGCACGCCCCGTAATGGGTAGCGCGGCGCCCGCGGCACCGGAGTTGTGGGGACCGATGTATGCGACCACGGATGGGTCGTTGGCCGCAGCGCGCGCGTTGCGCTCTTCGATAGCGGTAGTCCACTCGCCGGTCTCGTCAGAGCCGCCATCTAGCGCGACGTGCTCAAGCTTGAAGGGCATATCCGCCGGCGTCGCCGCCAGGGCAAGGTCAATGGCTTGCCTGGTCTCGGCTGTTGAACGGCGGTATATGCCCTTGGAAGGGAGGGACGAGACTATGCGCAGTGTTGCAGGCTCTGCCGGCGGCAGCAACGCCGAGTCGAGCGCCGGCGTGCAGGCGCCGAGCACGAAGCCCAGCAGCGCCGCAAGGGCCAAACCAACTAGAGGTGACCTCACGTGGTTGTGCAGTGTTCCCCGCGGGCTAGTCCTCACCCAGGTAGGCTTTGCGCACCAGCTCGCTCTTGAGGAGGTTCTGGCCCGTGTCCTCCATTACGATGGCCCCGGTCTGGAGCACGTAGCCGCGGTGGGCGACCTGCAGTGCCAGCAGCGCGTTCTGCTCCACGAGCAGAATAGTGGTGCCCTGCTTGTTGATATCCTCAACTACCCCGAAAATGGTTTCCACGAGGATGGGCGAGAGGCCCATGGACGGCTCGTCAAGGAGGAGTACCTTCGGGTCGGACATCAGAGCACGACCTATGGCGAGCATCTGCTGCTCGCCGCCCGACATCGTACCGCCTTTCTGCCCACGGCGCTCGCGCAGCCGAGGGAATAGCTCGAACACTCGATCCATGTCGCGCTTTATGGCGGCGCGGTCGGTGCGAGCATAAGCCCCCATCTCCAGGTTCTCCATCACCGTCATGCGGCTGAAGATGCGCCGTCCTTCTGGCGCCTGGGCAACACCGACTTTCACGATATCGTCGGCCGCCATCTGGTCGAGGCGTTTGTCCTGGAACTTCACGTTGCCGCGGCGCGGTTTCAGCAGGCCCGAGATCGTTTTCAGCGTCGTTGACTTGCCCGCGCCGTTGCTGCCGATGAGGGTAACGACCTCGCCCTCTTCGACGCGGAGCGTGATGCCTTTGAGCGCGTGGATGTTCCCGTAGTAGGTGTGAACGTCGTTCACCTCGAGAAGGGCCATTACACACCCTCCGAGGGCTGCTCGGCTTGAAGCGTGGCACGCCCGGTGACACCGCGGCCCAGGTAAGCTTCGATGACCCTGGGGTTTGCGCGCACGTCGGCAGGGGAGCCTTCCGCGATCTTGGAGCCGTAGTCCAGCACCGCGATATGATCGCTGATGTCCATAACGACCTTCATGTCGTGCTCGATCAGCAGAACGGTGAGACCCTGCTCGGCCTGCAGCTGCTTGATAAACCGCGTCATGACCCGCGTTTCCTGCGGGTTCATGCCCGCCGTCGGCTCGTCGAGCAAGAGCAGCTTCGGATTGCTGGCAAGAGCGCGGGCGATCTCGAGGCGGCGTTGGTCGCCGTAAGGCAGATTCTTCGCGTCGGTATCCCAGGCCCGCTCAAGTCCGACGGTGCGCAATATCGTCATGCCCCGATCGGCGGCCTCATGCTCTTCGCGTGTGGTGCGCGGAGGACGGAACAATGCCCCGACGACCGTGCCGTTCAAACGGGAATGCATCCCGACCAGCACATTCTCGAGCGCCGTCATGTTGGCGAACAGCCGAATATTCTGGAAGGTTCTCGCGATACCGACGGCCGTAACGAAGTGGGGCGGTTTGCCCGTGATGTCGCGTCCATCGAAGATCAGCTGGCCGGAGGTAGGCTTGATCAGCCCCGTAACCATGTTGAAGAAAGTAGTTTTGCCCGCGCCATTAGGCCCGATCACGCTGAGGATGGTGCCGTGCGGCAGGGTCAGGTCGACGCTGTTTACGGCGACGAGACCCCCAAAGCGGCGCGTCAGTTGGCGTGACTCGAGCAGGATACCCGAGCCTGCCCCGTTCGGCGATACCCTTGCAACGTCGGGAGCACTTTCGATCACTATCGTTCCTCCTGGGCGCTCTCCTCGAGCTCGCGCGCATCGTACAGCGATTGCCGCGCTCGTTCTTGCTGGTCTGTAGGCTCCACCGACGGTTCCTCGTCGATATCTACCGGTACCTGGGCCTCTTCGGGGTGCAGCTCAGCCTTTGCGCGGCGGCTCGGCAGCAGGCCCTCGGGCCTCACCAGCATGAGTGTCACAAGCGCGGCGCCAAAGATGAAGTATCGCCAATTACTCAGCTCGATGTCCGCCAGGAGGCCGATGTTGTTCTGTTCCCCGATGCGATTGAGCACGCCGGTGAGTTGCGGAGCCAGGATGCGGTCGAACGACTGGATTATGAAGCCGCCGACGATGACGCCCCAGATGTTGCCCATACCTCCCAGGATGACGGCGCAGAGGAGAATCACAGATAGCGAAAACTCAAACTGGCTGGGAAAGATCGAACCGATGTAGGCGCCAAATACAGCGCCGGCCACACCGGACAGCGACGCGCCCATGCCGAACGCGGACAGCTTCGTGGTGACCAGGTTGACGCCCATTGCCGATGCGGCAATCTCGTCCTCGCGCATCGCCATCCATGCTCGCCCGATGCGCGAGTCCTGCAACCGTCGCAGGCCGAGAATCGCCAGCACGCCAACGATCAACAAGAAGTAATACCACGGTAGCTGCGAGCTCCACGGCCCCAGACCGAACACAGGGCCGCCACCGATTTCGAACTGTAGGGGGCCAAGGTCGATCTTGGGCCGTTGTATGGCCGATAGGCCTCGCTCTCCGTAGGTGATCGCCGTAGCATTACGGAACACCACCGGGACAATCTCGCCGAAGCCCAGCGTCACGATGGCCAGGTAATCGCCCCGCAGCCGCAACGTCGGTGCGCCCAGGATGACCCCCGCGAGGATTGACACGAAGAAGGCCACAATGAGGGCCATCCAGAAGTTCGAATACCAGTAAGGTCCGCCCTGGTTCAGGAAACTGAGCGGTGAGGTCATGAACCCCGCGACGTAAGCTCCGATCGCGAAAAAAGCTGCATACCCGAGGTCGAGCAGCCCGGCATAGCCAACAACGACATTCAGGCCGAGCGCCAAAAGCATATAGACGATTAGAGGTATGACTGTGGTGATCTGCCGGAAGCGCAAAGCCTCATCGATGAACGGGTACGCAAGGATGATCGCGGCGAGAAGCAGCAATAGCAGGCTTCCAATGGGGTTGCGTACAAGACTCAACAGCCGCTGTTCGCTGCGGCTCTTGGGGCGAGGCGATACGCCTTTTGGTGCCGGACCGCCCGCCGGAACTGTCGCCTGGCGCCCGCCGGTAGTGTCTGCAGAAGTACTCATGCTCTTCCTCTACCTGGTCTGCTAGACTTTCTCAACGGTTTGCTCGCCAAGCAGGCCGCTCGGGCGAAACACGAGGATGATAATCAGAATGGCGAAGATCGTTGCGTTGGTCCAGTTGTTGCCCAGCCACAGGTCGCTGAACGCCCCGACGATGCCGATTATGAAGCCGCCGAGCACGGCACCCGAAAGGTTGCCGATACCGCCGAGTACGGCCGCCGTGAACGCTTTCAGACCAGAGTCGAAACCCCGGAGGAAGCTCGACGAGCCTGTATAGAGCCCGAAGATGAGGCCCGCCGCGCCGGCGAGCGCCCCGCCAATCAGGAAGGTGAAGGCGATCGTGCGGTTCACGTTGATGCCCATGAGGGCCGATGCTTCGCGGTCCTGAGCGGTGGCGCGCATTGCCTTGCCGATCTTGGTGCGAAACACGACGAAGTTCAGCAAGAACAATAGCGGCACCGTGACGAGAATTACGAAGAGGTCCTTTGTTCGCACGGCGATCTGCGAGCCGACCTCGGGGCCAAAGATCGTGTTTACCCAGTTCTCGGTGCCGAATACGTTGAGCAGCAGGGGGAAGCTTTGCGGTGTGGCGCCGCGCCACCACAGGCCGATGTTGATAAGTATGAAAGACATGCCGATCGCGGAAATCAGCGGCGCGAGGCGAGGTGCATTACGCAGCCTCCTGTACGCCACGCGTTCAATCAGCACGTTCGCCACCGCACAAAACACCATTGGAATAACAAGTGCGAGGAAGAGGCCGAGCCAGGGGGGAACCGGCAAATGGTCGGACCTCGTGATCGTCCACTCAAGGACGGTCAGCGACGCGAATGTGCCCAGCATGAACAAATCGCCGTGAGCGAAATTGATCAGCTCTATGATACCGTAGACCAGCGTGTAGCCGAGCGCAATCAGCGCGTAAATTGCGCCGGTCGAGATGCCGAAGATCAGCGTCTGGACAACGATTTCCCACTCGAGAAGCATTCGATGGTCTCCATGGGCGGTCGTGGATTCAGTCGAGTTTGACGTGGGCCGGAGGAGTGACCCTCCGGCCCACGCTTTCGAGTCGAACTGCCGAACGTCGGAACTAAGGTGTCAGATACTTTTGGAACTCGAAGCGTCCGCTGGTAGCCTTGTAGCCGCCGATGACGCGCAGCGTGGTGTCGCCGTTCTCATCGAAGCTCCAGGTGCCCAGAGCACCTTCGTAGTCCCTGGTCTGCTTGAGCGCCTCGAGAATGGCTGCGCGGTCCTTCGTGCCCGCCTTCTCGATAGCGTCCAGCACGACGCTCATCGCGTCGTAGCCGTAGATGGCGTAGGGGTCAGGCTCCTTGTTGAACTTCTCCTTGTAGTTGTTGTAGAAGTCAGCGCCCTTGCCCTGCAGATCCTTGTACGCCGTACCCGCGACTGTGGCGAGGGTGCCCTCGGCCACATCGGCGCCCGCGGCATCGATGAACGACTGCGTCTGGATGCCGTCGGGGCCCATGAAGATGATCTCGGGGGCGACCGACTTGAGGTCCTTCAGCAGCTGAGGTCCACCAGAGTCCACGAGACCGCCGAAGTACACAAGGTCGGCACCGGCGTTCTTGATCTTGTTCATAAGGGCCTTGAACTCAGGCAACTTCGGATCGATGCCCTCATTCGCTATGACGGTTCCTCCCGCGGCGGCGAACTGCTTCTCGAACACGTTGGCTACGCCACGGCCGTACACTTCCTGGTCGTTGAGGATGTAGGCGTTCTTGAATCCGAGTTCGATCGCCCAGTTGGCAGCCGCGGCACCCTGCACGTCGTCGGCGGTCACCACGCGGAAGTAGTTGCGCGGGCCGGACGTATACAGAGTGTTCAGGGTCGCGTCGTCGAAGCCGGGCTTGGTAAGCTCGGGAGCGGTATTCGCCGGTGAGACCATGGGCAACCCGGCCTTGTTCAGGATCGGGATTGCGATAGCGGCCGCGCCCGAGTTGAACGTGCCGAGGTAGGCCATGATGTCGGGGTCGTTGGCGGCCTTGGTGGCGTTAGCCTGCTCGGTGGCAGGGTCCCACTTGCCGGCCTGGGCGGTCGCGTCGTCCCAGTCCTCGTACTCAATCGTGAAGTTGCCGATCTTACCGCCGCGCTCTTCGATCGCCATTCTGTAGGCAGCGACGATGTCGTCGGTCTGGGGCTTGGAGAGGCCGGTGCGCGGCAGCGAGCTGACCAACTTGATAACACCGGACTCGCCGCTAGTTCCGCCCGACGTGCCCGTGGTGGCCTCGGGAGCAGCGCCGCCCGCTTCAGCCTCCAGATACTTCTGGAACTCGAAGCGTCCGCTGGTAGCCTTGTAGCCGCCGATAACGGTCAAGGTGGTGTCGCCGTTCTCGTCGAAGCTCCAGGTGCCCAGGGCACCCTCATAGTCCTTGGTCTGCGTCAGTGCTTCGAGGATGGCTGCGCGGTCCTTCTTGCCTGCGCGGTCGATGGCTTCGAGCACCACGCTCATAGCCTCGTAGCCGTAGATTGCGTAGGGGTCGGGTTCCTTGTTGAACTTCTCTTTGAACGTGTTGTAGAAGTCAGCGCCCTTGCCCTGCAGGTCCCTGTAAGCGGTGCCGGCCACCGTCGCCAGGGTGCCCTCGGCCACATCGGCGCCTGCGGCATCGATGAACGACTGCGTCTGGATGCCGTCGGGACCCATGAAGATGATCTCGGGAGCAACCGACTTGAGGTCCTTCAGCAACTGAGGTCCACCAGAGTCGACCAGGCCGCCGAAGTACACCAGGTCTGCGCCCTCGTTCTTGATCTTGTTCATGAGCGACTTGAACTCGGGCAGCTTGGGGTCGATGCCTTCGTTGGCGATGACATTACCGCCGTTGGCCGCGAACTGCTTCTCGAACACATTAGCAACACCGCGACCGTACACTTCCTGGTCGTTGAGGATGTAGGCGTTCTTGAAGCCAAGCTCGGTGGCCCAGTTGGCAGCCGCGGCACCCTGCACGTCGTCG
>DASTEB010000051.1:0-2853 GCA_035710025.1 Chloroflexia bacterium | reverse complement strand
CCGGCGTGTTCACGGTGGGCTTCGTCGGCACGCTCAAGCCGTGGCACGGGCTCCCCTCGCTCGTTCAGGCGTTCGAGATGCTGCACAGGCACGAGCCTGCCGTGCGCCTGCTGGTGGTGGGCGATGGGCCTGAGCGGGCTTTCCTCGAAGACGACCTTGCAGCTCGCGGCCTCACGCAGGCGGCGCATCTGACCGGGGCGGTCGAGCCGGACGAAGTTCCGGAGCTGCTCGCCTCGATGGACGTGGCGGTCGCACCGTACACGGGCGAAGGCGCTTTCTACTTCTCGCCGCTCAAGGTGTACGAGTACATGGCGGCGGGCCTGCCTGTGGTGGCGGGCAAGATCGGGCAGCTAGACGGCCTGATCGTTGACGGGGTGAACGGCCTGCTGGTCGAGCCGGGGAGCCCGGCGGCGCTCGCGGGTGGGCTGCACGTGCTGAAGAACAACGTCGTGCTGCGCGAGCGGCTTGGCCGGGCGGCCCGAGAGACCGTGCTGCGAGGGCACACCTGGGACGCGGTTGCAGGGAAGATCCTGACTTTGGCCGGGCGCGCACCCGTATTCGATATGGCAGGGAGGGGGTCAGGCACAGGCCGTGGCGCGAGCTAAGACACTGCCACAGACACTTCCCGGCTTCTGGAAGATCGTGCGCCATTTCTGGCCGCACCTGCGGAGCGAGCGCGGCCTGCTCGCGGGGTCGTTCCTGGCGCTGTTCGCCGAGGTGGGGCTGCGTCTGCTGGAGCCGTGGCCGCTCAAGCTCGTGTTCGACCGCGTGATCCCCACAGGTGCGGCGTACTCCACCGGCGTACCCTTCCTCGACGGCCTCGACGCTATGCCGCTGCTCGTCTTCGCGGCGGTCGCGGTGGTGGCTGTCACGGCGCTGCGGGCGCTCGCGGCCTACTTCAACACGGTCGGGTTCGCGCTGGTGGGCAACAAGGTGGTCACCGCGGTGCGGAGCGAGGTGTACTACCACCTGCAGCGCCTCTCGCTCAACTTCCACACGCGGGCGCGCAGCGGCGACCTGGTCGTGCGGGTGATAGGCGACGTGAGCCAGCTTAAGGACGTGGCGGTCACGGCGATGCTGCCCATGATGGCGAACGTGCTCATCCTGGTGGGGATGTTCGCGCTGATGCTGTGGCTCAACTGGCAGCTTACCCTGCTCGCGCTGGTGACGGTGCCGCTGTTCTGGCTCGCGACAGCGCGGCTCAGCGGGCGGATACAGGACGCGGCTCGCAAGCAGCGCAAGCGCGAAGGGGCGATGGCCGCCACAGCCGCGGAGTCGATCGGCGCGATCAAGATCGTGCAGGCGCTCTCCCTGGAGGACACGCTGGCGCGGGCGTTCTTCGACCAGAATAAGCAGAGCCTCAAGCAGGACGCGAAGGCGAGCAAGTTGGCCGCGAGCCTGGAGCGCACGGTCGACGTGCTGATCGCCCTCTCGACGGGCCTGGTGCTGTGGTACGGCGCCGTGCTCGTGCTGAACAACACGCTCACTCCGGGCGACCTGCTGGTGTTCCTCACCTACCTGAAGAACGGCTTCAAGCCGGTGCGCGACTTCGCCAAGTACACCGGCAGGCTCGCCAAGGCCACCGCCGCCGGAGAGCGCGTGCTCGACCTGCTCGACCGCGAGCCTGACGTGCGCGATCTGCCGGGCGCTGTGCCCGCTCCCGCTTTCTCGGGTGCCGTGCGCTTCAGCGGGGTCAACTTCGAGTACGAGCCGGGCCACCCGGTGCTGCGCGACATCAACCTCACTGTCGCGCCGGGGCAGCACGTCGCGCTGGTCGGGCCTTCGGGCAACGGCAAGTCGACGCTGGTCAGTCTGATCATGCGCCTTTACGACCCCACGCAGGGGCGGGTGGAGATAGACGGGCGCGACATCCGCGAGTACACGATAGAGTCGGTGCGCTCGCAGGTGAGCGTGGTCATGCAGGACACCATCCTGTTCGCGGCCAGCGTGCGGGACAATATCGCCTACGGCGCGCCCGACGCCACGCAGGAAGAGGTAGAGGCCGCGGCGCGGCTGGCCAACGCGCACGACTTCATCATGGCGCTGCCCGAGGGCTACGACACCGTGCTGGGCGAGCGCGGCTCCACCCTGTCGAACGGGCAGCGGCAGCGCATTTCCATCGCCCGCGCCGCCATACGCCGCGCGCCCATCGTCATCCTCGATGAGCCGACCACCGGGCTGGACGAGGCAAACGAGCGGCTGGTCATGCAGGCCATCTACCGGCTGATCCAGGGGCGCACCGCCTTCCTCATCACCCACAGGCTGAGCTACGCCCAGCACGCCGGCGTCATCCTCGTGATGGAGCACGGGCGGATAGTCGAGTGGGGCCGCCACGTCGACCTGCTGCGGGCGGGCGGGGTCTACTCTCACCTGCACGACGCGCCCCCCGCGCACGCGCCTGTGCGCAGCATACCGGCCGAGGCTCCGCAGCGCGAGCACGTGCGCTACCGGGTGGAGATACCACGCTCGATTGAGACGCGCGGGGAGCTTGTGGCGGCTGGCCCAATCGAGGGCAGGCCCCTGACCCGGCGCGAGGAGCCGGTTGCCGCCGCGGCTTACCAGGCGTACCCGACGGGGGCGGCTCATAGGCGACGGGGCGCGAGGCGGCTGGCGCTGCTTGGAGGCATCCTGCTGGCGATGCTCGTGACTATCGCGCTGCTGGTCGCGCAGAAGGCTACCGCCGAATTGGCCGACCAGGGCGCCCTTGTGGGCGGGATTGCCTCGCCCGCATCCGGCTACCCGGGGGCCGCGCCGCTTGACGGCAGGATCGTCATCACGTTCTCTGGGCAGACGACCGGGCCGGTAGTGCTCGACTGGCTGCCCGGCGGCAAGCCGCCCGCCGCGGGCACGGAG
>DASTEB010000050.1:0-5785 GCA_035710025.1 Chloroflexia bacterium | reverse complement strand
CTCGGGCACCATGACCCTGCAGGCGCGGGCCACCCGCGACCTCACCGCGTTCAACCTCGACTTCGACGGCTTCGACATCTCCTCGCTGCTGGTGGACGGCGCCCCCGCGCAGTACGACCGCAACGACGCGGAGCTTAGCATTACGCCCCCGACTCCTCTCGCCAACGGTCAGGAGTTCACCGTGGCCGTGGCCTACAGCGGCAACCCTTCGGGGCGCGACGGCGAGGGATCGATCTTCGAGCGCGGGTGGACGCGCTACGAGGACGGCGTGTTCGTGGCTAGCGAGCCGGCGGGCGCGCACGCCTGGTACCCGGTGAACGACCACCCGTGCGACAAGGCCACCTACACGATCATCATGACCGTGCAGAAGCCCTGGGTGGTGGCGGCGAACGGCCTGCTCAAGGCGACCGAGGACAGGGGCGACCGGACCACCTACAGGTGGGAGGCGTCGGACCTCACCGCGAGCTACCTGGTGACGGTGCAGATCGCCGACTTCGTGCGCGAGGAGCAGCGGGGGCCGAACGGCCTGCCGATCCGCAACTACTACCCGCGGGGCGAGGGTGGGGACAACCCGGGCGAGGTGTTCAACCGCACGCCCGAGATGATCGAGTTCTTCAACAGCGTGTTCGGCCCTTACCCGTTCGAGGCGTACGGGGTGGCAGTGGCCGACGTCGACCTGTTCTTCGCGCTGGAGACGCAGACCATGTCTCTGTTCGTGCGCAACTTCCTGGGCGGCGGCGGTGGCGGGTTCGAGGGCGAGGCGACTGTGGCCCACGAGCTGTCGCACCAGTGGTTCGGCAACAGCGTCAGCCTGGAGCGGTGGAAAGACATCTGGCTGAACGAGGGCTTTGCCACCTACTCGCAGTGGCTGTGGGACGAGCACAACTCGGGCGCCTCCGCGCTGCAGGACCAGGTGAGAGGGGCGTACCGAGCGCTCGAGGCCGCCGAGCCGCCGCCGCCCGGTGACCCTCCGCAGAGCGACCTGTTCAACATGGGCGTGTACATCAGGGGCGCGCTGGTGCTGCAGGCGCTCAGGGTCGAGGTGGGCGACGACGCTTTCTTCCGCATCCTCAAGACCTACGCCGAGCGGTTCAAGTACAGCAACGCCTCGACCGAGGAGTTCATCGCGGTGGCCGAGGAGCAGAGCGGCAAGCAGCTTGACGCCCTGTTCGACGCGTGGCTGTACGACCCCGATCTTCCGCCCGCGGCGCAGGTAGGGCTGAGATGACGCGAGGAGGACAACGTAAATGGCGGGCATAACGTCGCCGCGCGTGCTTTTGCACGTCGAGGGGTTCGCGCTGCTGGCCGCGAGCATACTGCTGTACGGGCAGGCGGGCGGCAACTGGTGGATGTTCGTGCTGTTGCTGCTCGTACCCGACGTGTCGCTGCTGGGCTACCTGGCGGGCACGAACGTGGGCGCGTTCACCTACAACCTCGTGCATACGGCGCTCTGGCCCGCGGGGCTGGCCGTGTTCGGGCTGCTCTCTGCAAGCCCGCTGGCGGTGCAACTGGCGCTGATCTGGCTGGCGCACATCGGCATGGACCGCACGGTGGGCTACGGGCTGAAGTACCCCACGGCGCAAAAGGGGAGCCACCTCCAGAAGGTGTAAAGGGGCCGGATTGGCACGCTCTTTGCTAGAATAAATGTTCTAGAAAGGAGCAACACCTATGAGTGGCAAACAGCGAAACGGCAAGGGCGATTACACCCTTCGCGAGCAAGACGACAACACCCGCGACGAGCGCGAAGAGCGCGGGCAGAGCCGCAACCTGCGCGACTCGGCGATGATGGCTCACCTGCTCGACGCTCTGGAGAGCGGGGTCGATGTGGGACACTACGGGCGGCTGACTTTCGCCATGGTGGCCCGCCACTTTATGGACGAGGGCGAGCTTGTGCGCCTGCTGGCCAATCAACCGGAGCAGGACGAGGCGAGCGCCCGCGCCCTGGTGCAGCAGGTGACGGCCCGCGACTACAACCCGCCGCGCCGCGAGCGCATCCTTGAGTGGCAGTCGAATCAGGACTTCCCCATCTGCCCCAACCCCGACGATCCCGACGCCTGCAACGTCTATTCGGACCTGCAGTTCCCCGAGAGCATCTACGAGAACATCAACGAGTTCTACGAGGAGCAGGCGGAGGCATCCGAGGAGTCCGGGGCGCGGCGTTAGGGCGAACGCGAACAAAGTGGAGGGCACCCCGCGTGGGTGCCCTTCGTCGTGCATTGGGCTGCAAAGAAGGGTTGATTCTAGCGAGCATACGGTCTGACAGATAGGTAAATGATGACCTGCGTGACTTGCGGCTGTCCCTCAATAGAGGACGAGTTATTGATATGGACATCGATTCCGTACATCTCGCGACAAGTTGGCTGATCACACCAGTTAAGGCGAAGGAGGTCCGGTCCTCCGGTGTCGGACTCTCCCCACCAGCCTTCCGCCATGAGGTTGTCCGAGTAGAACTTCCGCACTTGGGCACGGGAGTCCGAAGTTTCAAACGATACCGTCTGATATCCCAACTGTGTGAGAGTCGCAGGCGTCACCGCAACGTGCTGGGCATTGGGGTAGATTAGAGGCGCTTGAATTGTGTTGGGCGGTGGCTGCAGGTAAGCAGGAAGCTCCACCAGGCCGAAATAAGCGACAATGCTGGCGCCAACTAACATCACGACCAGCACCACAGTTAACGTCAGCACCTTCCCTATGCGGCTGGAATCACGCATACCTCATTTTACCATGTGCTGCTCTCGACAGAGGTGCTCGTTGGGCCCGCCACACGGCCCGGGTGATATAATCCTCACATGATCTCGGAGAAAGAGGCGGTCGCCGGGCCGGAGGTCGATCTGCGGGCCGAGGGGGACGACCGCGTGCGACGGGTGTGCCGCCGCGACATGCTGCTGCTCGCGGGCGCGACGCTCGTCCTCAGCGCGGTGATGTTCGGGTTCGGGCTGTGGGGCAGCGGGGGCAACCTCGCCGCGCCGCTGGACGACACCTTCATCCACCTGCAATATGCCCGCCAGCTTGTCGCGGGCCACCCCTACGAGTACAACACCGGCGACCCGCCGTCCTCCGGCGACAGCGCCTTCATCTACCCCTTTATGCTCGCGCCCGCGTTCATGGTGGGCCTCGACGGCATGCGCGCTCTGCTATGGGCCGACCTGCTGGGAGTGCTGGCGCACGTCGCGCTGGTGCTGATGGTGTACGCGCTTGGCTACAGGCTGGGCGGGCGGGTGCTCGCGCTGTTCGCGGCGTGGTTTGTGGTGCTCGACGGCAGCCTGAACTGGACCTTCCTCACCGGCATGGAGACGGGCCTGTACACGGCGGGACTGGTGGCGTTCTTCTGGGTGCTTGCGCGGGACAATGGGCGCGACCGGCTGTGGCCTCTCGCCCTGGTGGGCAGCTTCCTCGCGCTGATCCGCACCGAGGGGCACGTGCTCGCGTCGCTTGTGTGCGTGCTGCTGCTGGCCTATCTGTGGCGCACGCGAGGGTTCTCGGCTCGCTACCTGTGGCTGCTGGTGCCCGCGGTGGTGGGCTTGCTGCCCTACGCGGTAAACCTGGCGATGACCGGGCACTGGCAGTACAACACCGCCGCGGGAAAGTCGATCTGGTACGTGCCCTACGCTCCGCTGCTGGAGAACCTGGCAAACACGGTGGGCTACGGGCTGGGCGCTATCAAAAACGTCTACCTGGGGATCGAGGTGGGCAAGTCGCCTTTCCCGCTGATGGCGCTGCCGGTGGCGATCGCGGGGGCAGCAGTGGCCCTGCGCGATGCACGCTACCGGGTGCTGCACGTGCCGATGCTGGTGACCCTGGTCGGCGGGTTCGGGCTGGCGCTCCTGCTGCCGCCGCTGCACTTCAACCGCTACTTCCAGCCCTACAACCCGCTGTTCTGGCTGTACTTCGCGATAGGTTTGGTGGCGCTTGCAACGCTGGTCGTGCGCTCGGTGGGCACGCTGCGCGATAGCCGCGGGGCGTATTCGTGGGCGTGGGTGGGGGCGGCGGTGCTGATGCTGCCGCAGTTCTTCGCCTACTTCTTCGCCTTCGCAGACTCCAACCGCGACATCTACTACCAGCAGATGGCCTTCAGCGAGTGGATACGCCGCTACACGCCCGAGGACGCCCGCATCGCGGTGAACGACACCGGGGCACACAAGTACCTGAGCGAACGCTACGTGATCGACATGATAGGGCTGACGTACAACGACCTGCGCGGGTCGTACTTCGGCGGGTGGGGCAGCGTGTACGACGTGCTGGCCCGTCTGCCGGAGGATAAGCGCCCGACACATATGCTGGTGCATCCCAACGTATTCCTCAACGGCCTGGACGAGAGCGTGAGCCAGAGCTTGCTGCAGCCGCTCTACTCGATCTCGATACGCAACCCCGTCATTTCGGCAGGCCCGGTCGAGACGCTGTACACCTTCGATTGGGGCTACGCGGCGCTCGACCCGGCGCCGACCTACCTGCTCAGGCAGGTGCAGCAGCCGCTCGACACGCTGAACGTGGGCGACCTGCACGACGAGGAGGCGCACGAGTACGACAAGCAGGCCCGCCAGCCCACGACCACCGACCCCAAGTCGATCGTGACGACGACGAGCTACGAGGACGGCGGGTTCAGCATGTCGGACAGCGGCAGGCGGCACACGGGCTGGGAGGAGTTCCGGGTGAGGAGCGTGCCGGGCAGGCCGTTGGTGCTGGTGTCGAGGATGAGGCTGAACCCGGACACGGGGCAGCGGTTGCTGGTGTACGCCAACGGGCGCGAGCTTGGCCTGTGGGAAGTGCAGAACGAGCGGGGCAAGGTGTGGCAGGAGTACGAGTACGCCATCCCCGCGGAGCACGTGACGTCCGAGTGGACGACCATCCGGCTCGACGCGACGTTCGACCCGGGCGGGCCGGGGTTCGCGAGCTACCGGTACTGGGTGTTCGAGGGAGAGTAGGGCGTGATGCGTGATGCGTGATGCGTGATGCGTGCATTCTTCCTGAGTTGGTTAGCGTGGAATTAGCAAGGGTGCGCCGTCAGAGGCTGTGGCGTTTGAGGTGCGGGACGCCCTGGGGCTGACGCCCGCCTTCGCGGGCCGGGGTTAATATAGATGCGGTGCCCCATCCCAGAGTAATACCCTGGGCTACATTCCTGCGCCCGGCACCCAGTGGGTACCCGGCGGGCTTGTCTCTCCCCAAGGTCAAAGCTGGCGACGGGCACGTACTTCAACCAAGGCTCACGCATCACGCATCACGCCTCAGCGGCCACTCGCCACTGCCTTTCGCCTTCTGCCCGCTCGCGCAACCAATATTAACGCGATTTTGATGCCCCCTTTATGGAACAAGTGGACACCATTCGGTATACTTCATACTATTCTCGACCAGCCATGGCACAACTCACAAACGAGCCGGACAACCCGGACAACAAGCGCGAACAGGACCTCGCGGCGCGCAGGGCCAACTTGCACATGAAGCGCACCCCGTTCTCCGAACGCGTGGTGCCCGCGCTGCTCATCGGGCTGGGTGTGCTGACCGTTGCGCTCATCCTCATCGCCCTTGCCATCCTGCTCGGAATCGTAGACTGGCAGTAGAACCGGGAGAGAAGCATGGACCCGAATCTCGCTCTACCTTTTGTTTCGACGGCAATTATGTTCGTGTTCGCGGCCAGCGTGCTGCAGCGCTGGTACGTGCGCCGCACGGCCCACTTCCTGTTCTGGGGCATCGGGCTGACCATGTTCGGGCTTGGCTCGTTCGCCGAGGCCTATCTGGCCATCGCGCCGTTCAACGCGGCGATCTTCTTCACGTGGTACGTGTTCGGCGCGGC
>DASTEB010000049.1:0-15236 GCA_035710025.1 Chloroflexia bacterium | reverse complement strand
GCCGGGCGCGGCGCCGGTCTAGTCGGGGCGGCTCTCGTGACCGTCTCCCCATATGCCGTCGAGTTCTCGCAAGAGGCCGCGCTCTACGCGCTGGCCGCGTTACTGACCACATTCGCCCTCACGCTGGGCCTCAGATGGCAGCGCACCGGCAGGGGCGGCGTCGCATACGTGCTTGTCGCTGCCCTCGCCGTGTACAGCCATTACGTCGTGCCCGTCATCCTATCGACGGTCGCGGCAGTTGCGCTGCTACGGCACTTCCGAGCCGATAGTGTTTTGCCGCGGTGGTACTTCTTGCCGGCAACGGGCGCCGCGCTTGCCCTGTGGCTGCCCTGGCTCGTGCCGTTGATGCAGTCCTGGGTCAATACGGAGGTGCCGCGCGCTTCCTTACCACAGGACCTCACCGCCGGCCAGGTGATCGGCGCGCTCGGCCAGTACGCGGCGGGCACGGCAGCCCTGCTCTCCGGCGACCGGCTGTTACTGGCTACTGGCATTGGTGCGACGGCTGTACTCTTGGCGGTAGCGTGGCGCCACAGCGGCGTTCCGGGACGGCTGCAAGCTCGACTGCTGATGATCGTTTCGGCCGTGGTGTTTTTGGCGCCCGCGCTCGCTGCCCTGCTGACGGGCCGCTGGCTCTTCGTGCCCCACTTCATGCTGTTTCTGCTGCCTGCGTTGGCCGCGGTTGCCGGCGCAGGTGTGATGTGGGGGAGTCGTGAAGCGACTTTTCCGGCCGCCGGACGCGCCATTCGGTGGGTGCCTGCAGCAGCTTTCGGGATACTGGCTGCTGTGCATATATTTGGGCTGTGGAAGTTCTACGCACAGCCGCCCCACGGCGCGGACGGACTTCGTGAGTTGGCTGCCGTACTTCGCACTGAAGCACAGCCCGGCGAGCCGGTCTTTGTGACCCCTCCTCTCCTGTTACCTTCGCTAGACCATTACGTCGGCCGCGAGATCATTGGACTGCCCGAAGATTTCGACTTGCACCACGTCTACCCGCCCTATGATGGCCAGCACTGGAGGCTGCGCTCCCTGCAGCGCGTGATGGAGCGGGTGGAAGGGACAGGGCGATTCTGGCTGGTCTATCGCCCGGAGCTCGACGAGGGAGGCGGCCTACTCCTGGACCTGACGGGCAGGTTCCGGGTAACTCGCTCCGTGACGTACGAATTCGGCACGCTTTACACATTCGAGGCCCGGTGATGTCGCTGCGAGGCAATCTGCTCTGGGCCTTCGGCGGTGCGATCCTGGCAGCCGTAGCCGCCGCGGCGACCCTGGGCTACTTGCTGTACGCTTTTCCGTACAACGGTCTGTACGGGACAGACTCGTATGCCTACGCCGGTCAGAGTCTCGCCCTCTTGCGCGAGCTTACCGGGGAGCCGCAGCCCGAGGGCGCGCTATTCGGCCCCGACGGTCTGCCCCACTGGCCCATCGGGTATCATGCGCACCTGTTGCTTGGCCGGCTCCTCCCGCCCGGCGGCGCTGCGGGTGGGCGGCTGCTGACCCTGGCGCTCACGGTGGGCGCCGTAGCGCTCACTTACCTGCTGACATTTCGACTTGGGGGCTTCTTGTCCCTCCCTGCCCGAGCAGTCGCCGGGCTGTCGGCAGCGGGCGCGCTCTTGACCGCAGCCACGTTCACGCGCACCGGCACGTCGCTCATGTCCGATGTCCCGGCAATGTTCTGGGCGCTGTTGGCGTGCCTGCTAATCGTCTGGGCCTGGCCTCCGCCGGACACTGCCAGGGCAATGGGGCGCTCGGCTGCATGGGCAGCGGCCGCCGGCGCGGCGCTCGGAATGGCGGTGTTCGTGCGTTACTCTTCGGTGCTGGTCGCCGTGTCTATCGCCGCCTACCTTGCCGTACGTTACCTTTCGGCCCGGCGGCGAGGACTCAACAGTTCGTGGGGCGATCGCAAGCCGATTGTCGCCTGCGCTGCGGCAGTCGTCGCGTTCGGGCTTGTGCTCGCGCCACAGGCTCTATACCTGCTGACGCATGAGGCCGGCCAGGAGAGCGGATCGTACTTCGCAAGCATGACGCCGGGCAACATTCTCAGTCGGTCGAGCACGGGCCCCGACGGGCCGGCAGCCTTCCCGCGCACAATGATCGAGTTCTATCTGCTTTCGCCGCTGTGGGACGCTTCAGGCGGCTTCCTGTCGGGGGCCATGCTGCCGCTTGCCCTGCTCGGGATAGTGGTGCTGCTGGTTCGACGGCAATGGGCGGGGCTCGCACTGGTAGTGCAGTGGTGGCTCGTTCCCGCCGTGGCCTACGCCACCACGCCCTACCAGACACACCGTTATGCGCTGATCTACTACCCTGCGATCGTGATGTTGATCGGTCTTGGAGTAGCGTCGGGCATTGAGGGAGTCGTAAGAGCGCTGCGGCGCGGGACGCGTTGGCGAGTGCTCGCTTCGTCCGCAATAGCAGTGGTTGCGGTACTAATATTGGCCTACGGTGCGGTGCAGGGTTGGCGAAACGTGCTCAACTGGCAGGCAACGCACTCCGCCTGGCAGGCTGCCGACGACGCCTTGGCACGCGCCGCTGTGTCGGTCGGCGGCGAGGGCGTGAGAGCCGTGTGTATGCCGGCGTGCGCGCCGCTCGACTTCTACGCGTCTATGCCCGCGCGCGACCTGTACAACAACGACGAGGCGGCGCTGGCCGACTTCATACGGCCGGGCGCCACAATCGCCGTGTTCAACGAAGGGAACATCGCAACGCAGTGGTCAGGCCACGAGGTGGAGACGCGCCGAAGGTGGCTGGACAGCGCCTATACCCTCGAACAGGCAGCTACCAGCGGAGAGCACACGGTCTACCGAATAGTGGGGCGCTGATCAGTCGGGGCGGCGGACCAGCACGATCAGGTAGTGATCGCCCAGGGCGTAGAAGGGCCACATTGACGCCAGGGTCCGGTCGATGCACGCCAATACCTTGAACAGTCGTGGGAAACGCCTGACTAGCCCGTCGAGGTACTGAGGCGGCAGTAGCCAGGGAAGCGCCATCTGCTTCTCGACCGCAAAGCCGCGCCGGGCCATTTGGCGGACTTGATGCGTGCTCCAGTAGAATATCGGCACGCGTACCTCTTGCCAGCGGTCACGTACCGTGGCCCGCGCACGGCCACCCCATCGCCTGAACGCCCGGCGAACGTCACCGTGAAGCAGGTACCAGGCCGTTTCCCACAGGCAGTATCGCGTGAGCAGCGAGATCACCACCCGCCCGCCCGGCTTGACGAGGGGCGCTAAGCCGTTCAGAACCCGCTCAAGATCCGGCTCGCAGTTCAGCGGGCCGAAGCTTGAGTACGCCCCATCAAAGGCGGCCGCGAATTCCCACTGGAGGGTACCGGCTCTCGAAGCAGGCAAGACCCTCGTTTCGATGCGCTCCGCGACGTCGTGCGCATCGCCGCCTGGCGCGAGTTTGGTCTCAAGCACCGAAATCATGCCGAGTGCCGCGTCGGTCGCCAGTACGCTCAGCCCGCGACGCGCAAGGTGGATCGCCTCTTCGCCTGTGCCGCACCCGAGCTCCAGCACTCGATTGCACGGGGGGAAGGTTTTCTCCAGCAGGGCGAGGTTTCGCCTCCGGGTCCACCGTGCGATCGGATTGGCGGCGTGCTCCCTGTCGTAGGCGGGAGCGTACCGGCTGAATGAGGAGGCTGCGGGGCCTATTGCGTTCGGCCCGGTCATGTGCGGGGCGTCTGGGAGGGTCATTTACTGGGAGTATAGCAAATACGTGGTCCAGACATAAGTACCGATTGACTATTGCACCGGGAGGAATCTTATGTTAAGATGGCCGTGAGACTCATTATGTCATCCTGACGCGGCAAGATGAGTCAGACCCTACCACCACCTATCGATGGAGGGCCGATGCGCGCGAAACGCAACTCGAGGTCGTCGCCCGCGCCCGCGCTGATTGTCCTGTCAGCCGCAATAGTCGTTGTCTCCCTTTTCGCCGCGCTGTTTATCGCGCGCGCCGGCGAGGGACGGCCAGAGCAGTCATACACCGCAAACGCTGCCCGTGACTCTGCCGGCTCTCAGCTTAGCGACCAGATCGCGATCGAAGGCTGGGTGACTGTCGCGGGCAGCAACGCCCCAATCCACGGTGCGACCGTATCTGTCGGCTCCCTGCGGGCAACGACTGACGAGCGCGGTTACTATTCGTTCACTACCGGCGAGATCGGGCAGCTGGGAGTGACGCTCGCGGGCGGCTTCCTGCCACTCACTGTGTCGGCCTCAGCCGAAGGGTACGCGGAATGGACTATCGAAGGCGCACGCTATTACTCAACAGACACCCTGCGCGTGTACCCACGACTGCAGCCCGCCGGCAACGAGCCAACTTTGCTCGTGGCTGCTAGGGCCAGGCTACAGGCCGGCGCCGGGGCTCCGCGCAATATTGACGTGTCGGGCGCGCTCACTGCCGCACAGAGCGGCGAAGGCTCTATGGGCGCGCTCGGGGTTCAGTCGGGGTTGACGCCGCCCCCCAGCATTCGAGTCTACCGCACTGCCACCGGAGTGGTCGAGGTCGTGCCGTTCCGGGAGTACGTCAAGCACGTGCTACCCAACGAGTGGGTGCCGACCTGGGCGCCGCATGCTCTCCGTGCCGGTGCCATGGCCGTCAAGGAATACGCCTGGTACTGGGTCGCGCGCGGCGGAAAGCAGGTCGGCCTTGGCGCCGACGTGAAGGACAACACCGACGACCAGGTGTACGACCCCAATGTTAGCTACGCAAGCACGGACGCCGCGGTAGACCTGACCTGGGAATATGCGATGACTCGCAACGGCCTGCTGTTCCAGGCACAGTACTGCGCAGGCTCCTATGGCCCCGACCCGACCGGCGACTGCCCCTGGCCGGGCACGGCCTACATGACCCAGTGGGGCAGCGCCTATTACGCCGACCACGCGCGCAGCTGGGCCTGGATCCTCAAGTTCTACTACCCCGGCATAGAGATTTTGCCCACGCCTCCCGGCGGCGAAGGCCCACCTCCCGCAACGGCTACTCCCACGCCACCACAGTTCACAGTTGGCCAGGGCGCGGACAACGTGCAGGTATTTGTCGAGGCGTACGAGCGCAACGGTGGCGCTGCCGCGTTGGGCCGCCCGGCTGGCCTCGCGGGGTGGTGGCTTCCCTACGTCACCGAGCACAACCTGATCGCGCAGCCGTTCAGCGGGCCTGACGGCAGGGGCGGAGCCTGGATCGTGTACGACGTTCTGACCGCCGAGGCTGCAGGAACGCACCGCGCTTACGTATTGAGCGGCGATATCGCCCAGGCCTACGCCTCACACCAGCCGCCCGGACCCGAATGGCTCGGCGCGCCCACGTCCGATCCGTACACGGCAGCCGCCAGCGCCGGCGGCCTGCTGAGCCAGGGCTTCGAGCGCGGTACGCTCGTGGCAGGCGCGGGCGGCGTGACGCACCGGCCGTTCCCAACGCAGTTCTCAGGCTGGCAAGCCGAATACTATCCGGGCAGGCCCCCCGCCTCTCTGAACGCCACGCCACAGTACGGCATACCTGGCGCTCCCGCTCTCGTCGCCGACGTTCCCACGGCCGATATGGATTGGCCCGCGGAAGCAGGCGTCCCATCGACGCTCGGTGCGGGCGCCGCTGACTGGCACGCGCAGCTCACGAGTGTTGTTCGACCGGAGGCCGGCACCCACGACCTGACCGTCGGCTCGTCAAGCGGCTTCCGCCTGTGGGTCGACCACCTTCTCGCGGTGAACGCCTGGGACCAGACGGCGGAGGCGAGCCATCGCTACCAGTTCGACTTCGACGGCGCCGAGCACACGGTACGGATCCAATTCCAGAGCCCTGGCCCCGCCGCGCGGCTCTCCTTCGCCATGAGCAAGGTTGACCCTGGAGTTAGTGCCGCCGCCCCGGCGATGGCACCGGAGTCGCCCCTAGGCACGGCATCTCTCCGCGTCAAGCTGCGTTGGCTGGGCCGTGGGCCGGCCGGCACGGCCAACTGGGAGCAGCCGCTGACCCTTCGGCTGGCCCACCCCTCCGACATGACGCTGGTTGCCACGTACGAGGGGCACACCGACCAGAACGGCGTGGCCATGTTCCCGAGCTTGCCGGCAGGCACGTACAACGTCCATGTGAAGGGAGCGCATAGCCTCCAGACCTCGCGGGCCGCGATCGCGCTGGAAGCTAATCGCACCACAGACGTCGACATGAAGTCTCAGGTCGAAGGTGATGTGGACGGCGACAACTGCGTGACCGTGTCGGACTTCCAGCTTGTTCACGCCATGGTCGGTGCGCACTCGGGTATTCCGGGCTTCGATGCTCGAGCCGACCTGAACGGTGACGGCGTCGTGTCGGCCTCCGACGTGAGCCTGCTGCGCTCCGGCTTTGACCAGTGCGGCGACATCTCAGCCGATACCCAGCTGTCGGCGTTGAGCGCAGGGCTTGCACCGCCGCTCTCGCAGGCGCTCGCCCCCTGGACAGACCCCGAGGCCCACCGGCGCGACCTCACGATGTCGATGTGGGCGTCTGCGGCCGCCGTGAAAGCAGGCGACATCGTTGAGGTTCGCGTAATTGCGAACGCAGGGAGCCAGCCGGTCGACGGGGCCGCGTTCGTGCTCAACTTCAACCCGTCGGTGCTGCTGCCGGTCGACGCGCAGGGCGATCCGACCGGCGGAGTGGAACCGGGAGCGTCCTTGCCGTCAGTCTACACGAACTGGGTCAATCCGCAGGGCGCCATCGGGTACGCGGCGGGTACGTTGCAGGGCGATGCTCCGAGCGGCAGCTTCGTGCTCGCGACCGTGCGGTTCCGCGCGCTGCAGGCAGGCTCGTCACTGGTGGATTTCGCAACCGGCCCTTCGCCCCACGTGCAACTGACCTACGGCGGCGCCGGCTTGCTCGCTTCCGTAAGCGGGCTGGCGCTCAACGTCGTGCCTTGACCTGCGGCCCTTACCGGCTGCTCGCGGGGCGACCGACCTGGCCGTACCGCCATTCGAAGTAGTGCCTGCCAACGTTGCCCATCTCAACCTGCCAGCCGGGCGGGTTCTCGGCGACATATGTGAGCACGCGCCGCTGAAAGGCCTGCACGAGCACTGTGCGCTGCTGCCCGCCGATCCGGGTCACCGTCCAGTACGGCTCGGTTATCGGGTAGCCGAGATCGGTCACCCAGTCTAGTATCCGGCTCTGCTCGATCGTGCCAAAACGGCCGTTGTACACCGGACCCTGAGCGTTCATGAACCGCCAGAACACGTCGGGTATGTTGTGCCCCAGCACAGGCTCGAAATACGCGATAGTAGCCGCCCCCGCGCGCGTCGGGTCTTCGGTTACGCGGCCCTCTCGGTCAAGCACGGCCGTCACGCCCTGGCCCGTCCTGTCGGCAGCGCGGTTGTCGTTCGCGAGCGAGGCGACGGGGCGAAGCGAGTCGTAAGTCAGCGCCTGGGGGCTGCCGGCGTCACCCGCTACGGGTGCTGTCGACGGCGGGCGGGCCGGGGCGAACTCGGCGTCGCCCAGCTGAATGCGCCCGCTGATAAGCTCAACCACGAGTAGGCCGTTGGTCACAAAACTCAATTCGTTTCGGCCCGCCGCCGGGTTGTTGATCTCCATGCGCGCCTTGTCGAAGTACTGCACTTCGCGCCGCCCGTTCGCGCCCTGCCTGTACTCCTCAATCGCCGCCGAGAAGCTGACAGGCCCCCACAGCCACGGGCGCTGCACCAGCCCTCGCAGCACCGGACGGTCGGCCCGCTCCCATGATGCGATGAACGACCGGTCGGTGAAACCCGTCAGCGGCTGCGGCGATGGAACGCCGAGGGGCGAGGTCGGCAGCGCGATGGGCGTGGGGCTTGGTTCAGTCCGTGCGGTCTCTCCACCGTTGGGAAAGGCCGCGAAGTAGATGTCCTGGTCGCCGCGGCGCGTGTCGGCCCAGGCGGCGTAAACGCGGCTGCCGTCACCTGACACGTCGATGGCGTTGTAGTCACCAATAAGGGTGCCTTCAAAACCCACCGACGGATCGCTCGACGCGCCACTGAGCGGCACGTTAGTCGAGAATGTCTCGCCGCCGTCGGTGCTGCGCGCGTAGTAGGGCCGGTAACTTACGTTGGCGGGGTCGTCGCGGCGGTCGAGCCACATGAGGTGAACCGCGCCGTCCGACCCCACGACCGCCGCCGGAAAGTACTGGTCGGTGCTGCCCGGGTCATCGTTCACGCGAATCGGAGCGCCCCAGGTCGCCCCGCCGTCAGTTGACACTGACAAAAGTATATCGCTATTCCCGCGTGCGTAGTCGTTCCACGTAGCGTAGAGCGCGCCATTGTTGGGGTCGGCGGCGAGCACGGGAAGCACAAAGATGCGGAAGCCGCTGGTCGGCAGGGGCGATGGCGGCCGCACTACCGGGGCTACTCGCACCGGGTAGGCGAAGGTCACGCCGCCGTCGGTAGAGCGCGCAGCGTACAACGAGCCGCCGGACTCCTGGAGTGACAGCGCGCTCACCGCAACCTCCTCTGGTGCCGCACTGTCGCCGTCGTAGAACAGCACGGTGACCGCGCCGTCAGGACCGACAACCGGGAATGAGCCCTGCACGTTTTCCTGCGCGGCTGTCGTCACAACCACCGGCGTGCTGAAGGTCGCTCCCTGGTCGGTGGAACGCGAAACCACGATCTCGCCGATCTCTCGCCTCGGCGAAACCTGCGTGAAGCGCGTCCAACTGACGTACACAGTGCCGCGAGTTGCGAGGTTCCGGCCCCGGTCGACCGTCATCCATTCCTTGTCGTTGAACACGGTATCGGAATTGGCGTGGACAAGAGTGGCCTTCCCCCACGTTAGTCCCTTGTCGTCGCTGCGGGACACGAACACGCCTCCCACGCCCAGGTCGTTCTGGTTGTACCCGAGCACCGCCATGTAGGCACGCCCATCGGCGTCGAACGCGACCACCGGATCGCTCTGGTTGGGCAGCTCGACCGGGGTCAGGTTCGCGTACCCATCGGCCCACGTGCGTCCGCCGTCGGTCGAGCGGTAGTGCCACACCTGCTTTGGCCCTGTGCGCCAGTCCTTTGCGGCCGAAAGCACGATGTTGGGATTGGTCGGGTCTACCGCGAGGGTCGGCTCGTGCTGGTCGGCCGTTGTGTCCTGGTTGGCCCGGACGTCGTACAGTGCCTCAGCCGCAGGGACCTGGCCAAGGGCGACTGTCGCGGCCAATGCGAACACTACGAGAGACGGGGCAGCGACTACCGCCATGCGTCCGCGCAGCCAAAGTCGCGCCGCACCGGCGCCGGGCGCACGTGAAGTGCTCGGTCTAAACATCGGGATCCTTCTTACGTTCTCTGGCGGAAATAGGGACAAGGGCTGCATCAAGTGTAGGCGTGTGGGGGCTGTCTCGTCAAGGGGCATCTCACAGGGATATGTCGCACACACAGTTAGGTGGATAACCTGCTGTTCTTGACACCCTCTTTCCGCCGTACTTATAATCACAGGTGGCAACCGGTGGCGCGCGCCTCCGTTGTTCTTTATAGACAAGTCTGCACTACGGGATTCTCGCCGTTGCTAGCTCGCGCCAAAAAATCCATCGACTACAGGGACCTCCTCTATAACCTGGTCGTCAGAGACCTCAAGGTACGCTACAAGCACTCTTTTCTCGGCTTCTTCTGGTCGCTGCTCAACCCGCTGCTCCTGATGCTGGTGTTCACGTTCGTGTTCCAGCAACTGCTCCGGACTGGCGAGAACCGCCCCATGTTCCATGTATTCTTCCTTGCTGCACTGCTTCCATGGAACTGGAACGCCGCGGCCGTCGCGGGCACGCTCGGCAGCATCGTGAACAACGGCCACCTCATCAAGAAGATCTTCTTTCCCCGCGAGCTTCTGCCGGTGTCCGTCGTGCTGTCCAACATGATCAACTACCTGCTTTCGATTCCGGCGCTTCTTCTGTTCATGCTCATCTTCCGGCCGGAGGGCGCGGGATCGCCCTTCGCCTCCACATGCCCTTATGTTTGCATCAACGAGCATATGTTGTGGCTGCCGCTGCTTGTGCTCACCCAGCTGGTGTTCTCGCTCGGGCTGGGCTTTTTCCTTTCGGCGCTCAATGTATTTTTCCGCGACACCAGCGTGCTGGTAGAGGTGGGTTTGAGCGCGTGGTTCTTTCTCACACCGATTATCTACGACGCGAAGGACGTGGTGGGCGAGTCGGCCAACATTTTGTATTGGGTGAACCCGATGGCCTCTGTCGTCGCGAACTACCGCGACATCTTCTACTACAACCAGGCAGGCAGCCCCGACCCTGGGTTCATGCTGCGCAACCTCATAATCTGCACTGTGCTCATGGTGCTTGGTTACCTGTTCTTCATGCGCTTCAGCCGCAACTTCGGAGAGGAAGTCTGATGGCGCGCACCGCACAAACTTCACCCGATACACTCCCTCACGACGGCAACGTAGCGCCGGAAGCAGTCCCCACGCCCGGTGAGCAGGCTCCCGCCGGACAGCCGAGGCCCACAGGCCGGCGAAGCGCCGCGGCGCAGCAGCGCGTCAAGGTGATCAAGTTCAGTAACGTATCGAAGCGCTTCATCCTTCACCACGAACGGCCGCGCTCGTTCCAGGAGATGGTGGTCAACCTCTTCGGGCTGAGGGCGCCGTCGCGCAGAGGCGTCGCGATGCCCGCCCCGGTGAACGAGGAGTTCTGGGCGCTGCGCGACGTAAACTTCGGCATCTACGCGGGCGAAGCCGTTGGCATCATCGGCGAGAACGGCTCGGGCAAGTCGACCACTCTGAAGTTGATCTCGCGCATTCTCGAGCCGACGTCGGGCAGCGTGTCGGTGCGCGGCAAGGTGTCGGCCCTGCTCGAACTGGGCACCGGGTTCCACCCCGACCTGACCGGGCGCGAGAACATCTTCCTCAACGGCTCGCTGCTCGGTGTGCCCCGTAAGGAGATGCAGCAGCGCTACGAGTCGATCGTAGACTTCGCGGAGCTGCACGAGTTCATCGACACGCCGATCAAGCACTATTCCTCAGGCATGGTAATGCGCCTGGGCTTCGCGGTCGCCATTAGCGTCAACCCCGACATTCTCCTCACCGACGAGGTGCTGGCGGTGGGCGACGAGGCCTTCCAGCGCAAATGCCTGGACTATATCGCGGGTCTGCGCCGCCGTGGCGTGACCATCGTGTTTGTGTCGCACGCCCTCGACGCGGTTCGCTCGCTCTGCCGCCGCGTAATCTGGCTGGACCGCGGCAGGATCGTGGCCGACGGGCCTGCCGGTGAGGTGATTGACCGCTACCTCGCGTTCGAGAACGAGAAGCACGCCGAGCGAATGCGGAACACCCAGCCGCACGACGTCCAGTTGCCGGCCACACCCTCAACCCTGCCCGGCAGCGCCGAGGACATCGCCCAATTGGAGGCGGGCAACGGGGATGAGGAAGCGCAGCTCTCAGTGGAGGAGGCCGCGCAGGAGGTCCCCGCCGACGTGCCGGGCAGCCACTGGGGCACGGGCGAGGCCAGGATTACCGATGTCCAGTTCCTCGGGGAGGGCGGCGAGCCGACGACGCTGTTCCTGACAGGCCGGCCCCTCACGATCCGCATTCACTATCAGGCTGGGCGCCGCGTAGAAGATCCAGTGTTCGGGCTGGCTCTCTACTCCGAGAACGGCAGCCAGCTCAACGGTCCTAACACGCGCTTCGCCGGGCTGCAAATTCCATTCATAGAGGGATCAGGGGCAGTGGAGTACCACATCGACGAGCTGCCGCTGCTGTCCGGGCGGTACGACGTCACGGTGGCAGTCACCGGTGCCGACATGGCCGACATACTCGACCATCACCACCGAGCCTACAGCTTCTACGTACAGCCCACGCCCGGCCTTGCCGAGCGCTGGGGCGTGGTGAACATACCGGCTACCTGGCGCGTGCTGGGCACCGGCGAGTAAACGCCAACCACAAGGGCCGCGGGCAACTGATGCGCTCACGGCCCTTTGATTCTAACCTCGCACGGGACTACTATTCCGCCGGGGCGATAAGCTCCACCAGCGTACGCACCATCGCCCCCGTCGCTCCCTTGAGCTGCCAGGGGTGGTCCTTGTCGGTATAGGCGGTGCCCGCGACGTCGAGGTGTACCCACGGCGTATCGCCCACGAATTGCTGCAGGAATTTTGCAGCGGCCAGCCCGCCGCCGAATCGTCCGCCCGAGTTCGTCATATCGGCGATGTTGCTCTTGAGCAGCTCGAAGTACTCGGGGTAGATGGGCATCGGCCAGATGCGCTCGCCTACTCGCCGCGCGGCCGCTACGACCTCGTCCAACCACTCGTCAGGCGTGCCCATGGCCCCGGTCGCGACGGTGCCGAGTGACACTTTCATTGCGCCCGTGAGCGTCGCAATGTCGACCAGGCGTTCGGCCCCGCGCTTGCGGGCAAGGTCGAGTACGTCGGCCAATACAAGGCGTCCCTCCGCGTCGGTGTTGATTACCTCGATGGTCTTTCCGTTGGCTGCGCGCACTACATCGCCCGGGCGCGTAGCGTTGGCGCTCGGCATGTTCTCGACCAGCCCGACAACCGCCATTGCGTTGGCCTTTGCCCCGAGCGAGGCGAGGGCGAACAGCGCCGCGACCGCGGTGGCAGCGCCGCACATATCATACTTCATGTAGTGCATGTCGGCCGCGGGCTTGATCGAGATGCCGCCTGTGTCGAATGTAACGCCCTTCCCGACAAAGGCAGTCAGCGGGCCTTCACCGCCGTTGTAGCGCAGCACCACAACGCGCGGAGCGCGCGCCGAACCTTGACTGACGCTCAACAGCGACATCATGTCGCCGGCACGTATAGCGGCCTCGTCCAGCACTTCACACTCGACGCCAAGCTCCGCGGCTCGCGCCGCAAGTTCGTCGGCAAAGCGCTCAGGCGTCATGATATTGGACGGCTCGTCCCCAAGCCATCGCCCGAAATTGACCTGCTCGCCAAGCCGCCTGCCCAGGTCCAGGGCGTCCGCCGGCCCGTCCGGCTCGCCGTCCGACCAGACAAGCACCTGCTCCGGATACCCCTCGTTGGGCCGTTCCTTGTACAGGTTCGAACCAAACATCCCCGACACAATGCCGTCGGCGACAACGGCGGCGAAACGAGATGGGCTAACGCCTTTGGGCGAAGGGAGGGCCAAGCAGACGCGACCTACCTTCTTCAGTCGCGCGGTGCGAGCCGCGGCCGAAGCAAGGCGGCGAGCCACGCGCATGTCGTAGTCAACAGGCTTGCCGCACCCCAACAACTGGATGCGGGTAACAGCGCCGGGAGCCGGGTAAATCCACTCGGCATCGAAGGCGCGCGCCTTGAGCGAGCCGCCTTCGGACAGGTCGCGTACTAGAGATTGGGCTTCGTCGGACAGAGCCGAAGCCGGCCCACGAAGGGGCTCGCCCTGGAAGCATCCCACCACGAGCAGGTCGGCCTCGACTTCGGAAAGCGGGCCGGAAACCGGTCTTATAGTGGGGAGTGATAGCTGAAGGGGCATCACATCTTCTCACTGCTGTGGCCGGGGAAAATTCCGGCCTTCGGGTCGATATAGTGCTTCGCGACGTTCACCGCGATCGCGGCCTGACTGTAGGCGTTAGCGATCAGGTTCATCTTCACTTCTTCGACCACGATATCGCCCGCGCCGTACACACCCGGCAGGTTGGTCTCCATGCGGTTGTTCACCACGATGCCGCGCTTTTCGAGGGTCAGGCCCCACTCGCGGATGGGCCCGATGTCGGCCTTAAAGCCAAGGTTTGCAAGCACGTAATCAACCTTTAGCTCCCGCTCCTCCTGGGTCTTGTTGTTGTACACGACCACCGAGTCGATGCCGCCCTTGCCATTTATGGTGCGCACTTCGTACGGTGTGAGTATCTCGATCGGCAGCGAGCGCATCTCGTTCACCGAGCTTTCGTGAGCGCGAAACTCGTCGCGCCGGTGTATGAGCGTGATCGACCTGGCGACGTCGAAAAGGTTCAGTGCCCAGTCCACGGCCGAGTCGCCACCGCCCACTATAAGCAAGTCCTTGCCCTGGAACTGCAACTTGTCTTTGACAAAATAGAACAGCCCTTCTCCCTCGAACTTTTCCACGCCCGGCACGGGAATACGGTTGGGGGAGAAGGCGCCGACACCCGCGGCTATCACTACGCTGCGGCTGTGGTGGCGGCCCTTGTCGGTGGTCAGAATCCAGTGACCGTCCTCGCCCTGCTGGAGACTCAGCACGCGCTCGCCAAGGCACAAAGCCGGATTCCACTGGAGAGCCTGCTCGAGCAATTGCGAAACAAGATCCTTCGCCACGATCCTGGGAAAACCCGGGGCATCGTAGATGTACTTCTCGGGGTAGAGCGCCGATAATTGGCCGCCCGGCTCCTCGAGCGCGTCGATGATCTTTGTCTTCATCGTGCGCATTCCCGCGTAAAAAGCCCCGAACAGGCCGGTGGGACCCGCTCCGATAATGGTCACGTCGTAGAGATCGCTTGCCGCGCCGTCCACTTGCCCGGCCGATGCTCCGGGCGAGGCGCCTCCGGACTGGGCTTCCTTGCCCGGACCGTTCGTCACATCCATAAGTGAGCCTCCAGAGTTCGTCTTAGATGGTGCACATCAGGACACATCCTGACCATTATAATGCACCGGTGCCGACGCTTGCCATACGTACGTCGGTAACAGCCCCGCACCGGTGCGCAGAGAAAGCCCCCGGGCCATGTCGGCGGCCGGGGGCCATCTGCGAGGTGTGCGCCACATGCGACTACTTCACGGTACGGGCCTTTCCTTCGGCCCGGCCGGCATCACCGGCGTCGGGCCAGACTTTGTGGACTGCTCTTCGCGGGGTGCCTCGTCGGGACGACTGCTCTGCGCCGTCAGGGCGACCATCTTCGCCAGCTGTGCGCGCGTCACGAGCGAATCGGGGCGGAAGGTGCCGTCGACGTAGCCCGCGACGATGTTGTGCGAGTGCGCCGTGTGAACGTAAGCGTACGCCCAGTGGCCCACAGGCACGTCGCTGAAAGCCGGAGTCGGCGGAGTGTACAGGGACCATCCTTTGCCTGTGACGAGCATCTTGGCGGCCTGGGCGCGAGTGACCGGGGCGTTCGGCCTGAACGTGCCGTCAGAGTAGCCCTGCACCGCTCCCCGCAGGTATGCTGCTTCCACGTAGCTGTAGAACGTGCTGCCGGGCTGCACGTCGCTGAAAGTCGGGTAGATCGGATTGTAGGGCATCCAGCCCAGTCCGAGCACCAGCATCTTGGCGAATTGCCCGCGCGTGCTGCCCTCATTGGGGCGGAAAGTCTCGTCCGGATATCCGCTGACAGCGCCCCGGCAGTACAGGTACGAAACATAGCTGTAAGCCCAGTG
>DASTEB010000048.1:0-4211 GCA_035710025.1 Chloroflexia bacterium | reverse complement strand
GACGTCGCCCTGGCGCAGACGGCCATGACCGTCGCGCTGACTTTGTGCGGCATCCTGCTGATAGTGTTCGTCGAGCCGCCCAGCGCGTGGTGGGTGGGCGGCGACGAGTACAGCGGCGACAAACGCCCCATCATCCTGGCGGGCTTCATGCTCGCGGCCCTGCTCACCGTGATAGCCATCCCTCAGGCCCGCGACTTCTTCGAGCTAACCCTGCTCGGCCCCATCGAGTCCGTGATCGTGGTCGCCGTAACCCTGCTGTGGGGCTTCGCCCTGCGCATGATCTGGCGCGGCCGCCTGCTCGAGCGCCTCGCCGGCGAGGACGCCTAACGCCGCGCCGACGCCCCCTTCCCCAGGTGCGCCGCCATCAACTCCGCGATGTGCAGCACCTGCACGGGCAGCTTCTTCGCGTCCAGCCCGCCCCGCAGGTGCATAATGCACCCCGGGTTGTCGGTCACCACCGTCCGCGCGCCCGTCCGCAGCACGTTCTCCAGCTTGCGCTCAAGGATGTGCTCCGCCACCTCCGGCCGCGTGACCGACGTCGACCCCCCGAACCCGCAGCACACCGAGCTTTCCTCCATCTCCCGAAACTCGAGCGCCATCACCTCGGTAATCAACCGCCTCGGCGCGTCGTGCAGCCCGAGCACGTTGGCCGACTGGCAGAAGTTGTGGTACGTCACCGGCGCGAACGGCGAATGCCTGTGGGCCAGCGAGCCCGGCTTCAGCCTCACCACCCCGTCCATGAACGTCGTGAAATCGAGCACCCGCTCCGACAGCGCCCTGGCCCGCGCCTGCCAACCCGGCTCGCCCGCAAACAGCCGGTCGTAGTCGTGCAGCATCGCGATGGCGCAGCTTGCCCCGCCCGTGATGATGTAATCCACCCTCTCGCGCTCCAGCGTCTCTATCGTGTGCCGCGCCATCTTGCGCGCAGGCTCCAACACCCCCGCGTCGAGCGCGGGCAGGCCGCAGCAGTGCTGCTCCGACGGCACAACCATCTCCACCCCGCACGCGTCCATCAGCCGAGCCACAGACAGCGCCATGCGCGGGAAGAACCGGTCGGTGATGCACTGGATGAAGTACACCACCCGCATCCCCCGCGCCGGCGTCTCCAGCGGCGGCCCGCCGTACCGCAGCCTGTCGCGCAGGCGGTCGCGGGCCGGGTGCCGGGGCACCGCGGGGGGCGTGCGCCACCCGATCATGCGGTGTACCTGGGGGATCACCCCCGCGCCCGTCCTTCCAAGACGCGTGAACTGCCCGTCGCGCAGCAGCCCACCGCCGATTGACGCCGCTCGCATCGCCATGTCGGCCGCCTTCGGCCGCGACCAAAGCTCTACCGCCGCCCTGACCGGCGCGGGCGCCCCTGCCTCCTCCACCACCATGCTGCGCACCTGCAATATCTGCTGGGGCAGCGGTATCCCCACCGGACACACCGTCGCGCAGGCATTGCACGACACGCACAGGCCCTGCGGCCCCGCCCCCGCGTCCAGCCCGTGGTGGAACGGCGTATTCACCAGCCCGATGGCCCCCGAGTAGATATGCCCGAACACGTGCCCGCCCACCACCGCGTACGGAGGGCAAACGTCGGCGCAGGCCGCGCACCGGATGCAGCGCAGCGCGTCGCGTATCAGGGGCGTGTCGCGCATCGCCGTGCGCCCGTTGTCCAGCAGCACGACGTGCATCTCCTTGCCCGGCTCCGGCGGCCCCGACAGAAACGTCGTGTAGCTCGTGATCTGCTGCCCCGTGGCCGAGCGCGCCAGCAACCTCAACTGCAGCATGGCTGCCGTGTAGTCCGGCACCAGCTTCTCTATCCCCGCGAGCACCACGTGTACCCGCGGCAGCGTTGTCACCAGCCGGGCGTTGCCCTCGTTCTCGATGAACAGCACCGTGCCGCTTTCGGCGATCAGCGCGTTGGCCCCGCTGATGCCCAGCCCCGCCTCCAGGAAGTCGCGCCGAAGCTCCCGCCGGGCCACCCTCACCTGCTCCCCGATGTCGTCGCGGCTCACCTCGCGCCCGGTCGCCTCGGTGAACAGGTCGGCCACCTGCTGCCTGCTCTTGTGGATCGCGGGCATCACCATGTGCGAGGGGCGTTCGTGCGCCAGCTGCTGTATCCACTCGCCCAGGTCGGTCTCCACCGGCGTTATGCCGTGCTCCTCCAGCACCCCGTTCAGCTCGGTCTCCTCCGACACCATCGTCTTGCTCTTCACCACGTGCCCGATCCCCCGAGCGCGGCAAAGCTCGAGCACGTACCGGTTCGCGGCCTCCGCATCCGAGGCGAAATGCACCCGCACGCCCCGCGCCTCGGCCTCCCGCCGGAACTGCTCCACGTACTCCGGCAGCCGCTCGATCACCTCGTCCTTGACGGCAGCCAGCCTGTTGCGCATCGCCTCGAACTCGGCCGTGCCGTGCGCCAGCGGCAGGTGCGCTCGCTCGCCTTGCTCCGGCGGCTCACTTGCCGGGCGCATGGGGTTATCCCTGTACGCCGCGAAAGCCGCCCGCCTCGACTCGGCCCACGAGCGCTGGAAATTGAGCAGGTTGCGCCCAAGCTGCTCGTCCTTCAGGGCGCGCCGGTAGCGCTCCTTGAACGGCAGCGGCTCGTGCTCGGTGCCGCCCGCCCCCGGCGACCTGCGCCTGACGAGCCTCGGCAGGTGTCTGGTCATGTCAGGTGGCCTCCCCCGTCAGGACGATGATGTGCAGCGCCTTCGGCCCCTGCACCCCGATGGTCAGCACGCGCTCGATGTCGGCCGTTCTGCTCGGCCCCGTCACCAGTGACACGTACCGGTGCCCCGCCCGGTCGAGGTCGGCGATCAGCGTGCCCGCGGCGTCAAGGTCGCGCACGATGGCCCCCTCGGGCAGCAGCGCCACGCACACGTCGGCCAGCATCCCCGCCAGCCGCGGAGCCATCGCGTCGTCCGCCAGCACCACCGACCCCGTCTCGGCAACGCCCGCACGCCCGAGCACCACCGCCGTCCCGCCCGACAGCCTCACCGCCACGTCCTGCCGCGTCAGCCCTTCCTCGGCCTCCACCTGCTCGGCTACCACCGTCCGCAGACCGGCCTGCTCCAGCGCCGCGCCGAGCGCCGGGTACCGCTCGAGCACCGCCCCGGTCAGCGTCACCGAGCCGTCGGCCAGGCCCGCGATGGCGGCCGCGGCAGCAGATGCGTCGGGCACGGTCGTTACCTGCGCCCCGGCGGCGGTCGCGTAACGCTCGAACGCTTCCAGCAGTGCGTCGTCAGACAAGGTCGGTCTTCACCCCGAAAGCATCGGCCACGGCTCGCAATTCCTCGCGGGAGAGTCCATCGGCCTTGCGCCCGTTCACCAGGTCCATGTACTCGTACCGGGCCGCGGTCTCGGCGTACTCGATGCGGTCTGCCGCTCGCGTGGCCGACATGTCCGACCGCGCCATCACGCCGTGCTTGCTCCACAGCACGATGTTGTGCTCGCGCAGCGCCGCCACGTTCGCTTCCATCAGCGCGGGCGAGCCGGGCATCAGGTACGGCAGCACGCCTATGCCCTTCGGCAGGTTGATGATCGTCTCCGGCTCCCAGCGCATGATCCGCCTGTTCATCTCGGCCGTGTCGCGGTACTCCGGTACGTGGCTCAGGTACACCAGGTTGGGCGGCTGCGCGTGGATCAGCGCGTGGAAGTTGGTGCCCGTGCGGCCCACCTCGTCGTCATGCACCGCCACGTGCGAGTTGAACTCGCTCGTTACCTGCTTGAACAGCCTGCGCGGCGAGGTGTGCAGCCTCCCGCTCACCCCATCCTCCCCTATCAGGATCGCCCCCAGGTTCGCCTCGGGGTCCGAGCGGATATCCCTCAGGCGCCGTCCCGACCCCGTCACGATCACCACCTTGCCCGCCAGCGCCGGTGCGCGTTGCGGCAATCGAAAGTCCTCGGCCAGCGGGAAGCGACGGCGCACGTCCACCGTCCACCCCACGTATATCGAGATGTTGCCCGCGGCGCCCTCGCTCGCCTCGATGCCCGCCAACCTCTGCCCCGCCTCGCCAATCGAGGCCAGCAGCTCCTCAAGCTCAGGATAAGGTTCCGGTAACGACATTATCTTCTCCGCTTCGCTGCGCGTCCTGATGAGTGATGCGTGATGCGCGACCTCTCCCCAGCACCGATGCTTACTCCGCACTACCCGACACAGGTAGAACTCACGCATCACGCATCACGCATCACGCATCACGCATCACGCATCACGCATCACGCATCAC
>DASTEB010000047.1:0-12671 GCA_035710025.1 Chloroflexia bacterium | reverse complement strand
GCCGGACGTGCTGTCGTGGGCATCGTTCCCGCTGCCTGACTGGGCACGGTGGGTCGGGTTGGCGATGGCCCTGGCCTCGCTGCCGCTCCTGTGGTGGGTACATGAGTCGCTTGGCAGCAATTTCTGGGGCCTGCTCCACGTTCGCGAGGAGCACACCCTTGTCACTTACGGCCCGTACCGCCGGGTGCGCCACCCGATGTACTCAGTCTTCTACCTCTACATGGTCGGCCTCTTGCTGCTGACGGCAAACTGGCTAATAGGCGGCCTGATGCTAGCGGGACTGACAGCGGTCGTGATTACGCGCGTGCAGCGCGAAGAGGCGGCCATGCTAGAGAAGTTCGGGGATAGCTACCGCGAATACATGAGGCACACTGGCCGCTTCCTGCCGCCGATCGGCGCGTAACTCGCAAGAGGTCAACCGCAGCATGTCCACCTCACCTGAAACACTCGAAATCCAACCCGCGCACATACCCGAACGAGTTGAGACCGCGGGCACCCAACGCGGCCTGCTGACGTGGGTCGCGGCACTAATCCCGCTGGGACTGCTGGCGGCGATGCTCGCGCTCCTCGCGCTTACGAACCCGCTCGCGCTGTTCACCGGGGATCTGCCGCCCATCGAGAACCTGAGCGTTCAGAGGGTGCAGGTTATGCCGGACGGCTTCCGCTTCGACGTGATCAACGGCAGCCCGGAAGACGTGACTGTGGCCCAGGTGATGGTGGACGATGCCTTCTGGAACTTTCACATCGAGCCGTCGAACACGATTCCCCGGCTGGGGACGGCCACAGTCACCATGCAATACCCGTGGGTCGAAGGGGAGCCACACGCCATCAGCCTGGTGACGTCCACGGGCACGACGTTCGGAGCGGAAGTGGCGGTAGCCGTGGAGACCCCGACGCCGGGGCCGAGGGAGTTCTTCGCCTACGGGCTGCTGGGCGTGTACGTGGGCATCATACCGGTGGTACTGGGCATGGCGTGGTTCCCTGCGATGAGGCGGCTGGGAAGACGTGGGCTTGCGGTTGTGCTTTCGCTCACGGTCGGCCTGCTCGTATTCCTGCTGATAGATACCCTGCTGGAAGCGTTCGAGGTGAGCGCCCTGCTTCCCGAGGTGTACCAGGGCGTGCCGCTGGTGCTGTTCGCGGCGCTGCTGACCTGGCTTGGCATCAACGCCGTCAGCACGCGAGGTGCCAAACGCAATGCTGAACCCGCGAAGCAGCGGTTGTTCGTGTCAACGCTGATAGCGCTAAGCATAGGGCTGCACAACCTGGGCGAAGGGCTGGCTATCGGTGCAGCCTTCGCGCTGGGAGAGGCGGCGCTCGGATCGTTCCTGGTGATCGGGTTCACTCTGCATAACATCACAGAGGGGGTGGGCATCGCGGCGCCGCTGACCAAAGACCGGCCCAAACTGTGGCAGTTCCTGGCGCTTGCGCTGCTGGCGGGTGCACCGGCGAGTGTGGGGGCGTGGATAGGCGGGTTTGCCTACTCGCCGCTGTTGGCGACCATCTTCCTGGGTATAGGCGTAGGGGCAATCCTGCAGGTGATCGTGGAAGTTGGACGGCTGCTGCTGCGCGATGCGGAGCGCGAGGGTGTACCTGCCATCAATTGGGCGAACGTGGGCGGGCTGGCTGCCGGGATCGCGGTGATGTACCTGACGGCGTTCCTGGTGAAGTTCTAGCGCCGGGCGAGTTTGCCAGGGGGAGGGCGTTTCGGGTATAATCTCGGAGTCCGGGCACGAAAAGGCATTGCCCGCCGCGTCCTATTCTAAGGAGTGTTTTCACGGTGGATCTAAAGACTGCTCTTCTTATCGTGCAGATCATCCTGGCGATCGTGATGGTCGTGGTGCTGCTGATGCAGGCGAAAGGCTCGACGCTGGGCGGGTTGTTCGGCGGGTCGGACTCGTCGGTATACCGCACGCGACGCGGATTTGAGAAGACGCTGTTCCAGTTCACGATCGGGCTGTCGATTGTGTTCTTCCTGATCGCGCTGATCAGCAGCATCGTCATCTAGTACAGCAAGTCGGGCGGCCGCCGCGCCACCGGTAGCCTGCTGGGCTTGCCGGGCGGCGGCTTCGCTATTCCCGGCGGGCGCACCGCCGCACGCAGACTCGATAGTCCTCCTACGTCCCACGCATGGATAGATCATTTCGCACACAGGTCCTCATCGGCCTCGCAGGCGTGCTGGCATTGGTTATAGTGCTGGCGGCAGGTCCGCGCCCGGCTCCCGAGCAGGCGGATGTACCGGCGCGGCCCGGTGATACGTACGTCGAGGCGATGGTTGGGGAGCCGCACCTGGTCAACCCCCTCCTCGCGACCTCCGAGACCGACACCGACCTGGCGCACCTTGTGTTCAGCGGGCTTGCGCGCGTGAACGAGCGCGGCGAGCTGGCGCCCGACCTGGCATCCGGCTGGGAGAGCAGCGCCGACAGCACGGTGTTCACCTACACTCTCAAGCCGAACCTGCGCTGGCACGACGGCGAGCCTCTGACTGTGAGTGACGTTATCTGGACGTTCGGCGCGATCCAGGCGCGCGGCTTCCCCGGCGACCCACTACTGGCCGAGGCGTGGAAGGGCGTCGAAGTGAGTACGCCCGCGACCGATACAGTGCGCTTCACCCTCCCAGCGCCCGACGCCACCTTCCCCGAGCACACCACCATAGGGATTATGCCCCGGCACGTGTGGGGCGAGGTCAAGGCGGAGGACCTGGCGCGGTCGGAATTGAACCGCTCGCCCGTAGGGTCGGGGCCGTGGCGGTACGTCGGGCTGAGCATACCGGGCGTGGACGACGCCATCGCGGGGGAGAACACCGGGCAGACGCCCGTGCCTACTGTCGTAGAGGCGCAGGAAGGCGTTGTGCTCGAGCCCAACCCGTATTCATCGACAGGGGGCCTGCAGGTGTCGCGCATCTGGTTCAGGCAGTACCCCACGCTCGGCGCGGCGATCACGGCGTTCCAGCAGGGCGAGGTACACGGGTTGGGACACGTACCCCCCGACCGCCTGGCCGAGGTGATGGAGGTCGACGGGGCGCAGGTACACACGCAGACCCTGGCCCGGTACAACATGATGATGGTGAACGTGGCCTCGCCCCTATTCGACCGGGCCGAGACGCGGCAGGCGCTCGAGTTCGCCATCAACCGAGGAGCGGTGGCCGAGGCCATGGGCGACGGCAGCGTGCCCGCGCACAGCCCTATCCTGCCGCATTCGTGGGCGCACGACGCGAGCATAGAGGCTCGCCCGCACGGCCCGGCGCAGGCGGGGCGGCTGCTCGACGAGGCGGGATGGGTGCGCACCGAGGGCGGAGTGAGGGCGCGCGACGGCGTGACGCTGACGGTGGTGCTGGCGGCGAACAGCGAGATGGCCCCGAGCGCGGCTGCCGCGGAGCGCATCGCGGACGACCTGCGGGCGGTGGGTGTGGATGTGCAGCTTGCGCTGGTGCCCCGCGAGACGCTGCTGCGAGACTACCTCGGGCCGCGGGCGTTCCACCTCGCCGTGGTGGGGTGGGAGTCGCAGGGGGCCGAGCCTGACCTGTACCGCTACTGGCACTCCTCGCAGAACGTGAGCGGCGGGCTGAACTTCTCGGGCTGGGCGAGCGAGGCGGCCGACCGCGCCCTGGCCGAGGCGCACACCAACCCCGACAAAGAGGCGCGCAGGCGTGCCTACAGCGATTTCCAGCGCGCGTTCCAGGCGGAAGTGCCCGCGGTCGTGTTGAGCACGCCCGTATACGCCTACGTGACGCAGCCGCCCGCGAGCGGCGTGGCCCTGCCTGACGCCGACCTGCTCACGCCCGCCGCGAGGTTCGACGCGCTGAACGGTTGGGCGCTCGCGGGGAGGTAAAGGCGCGGAACGGATATTGCATCCGGTATGTAATACGGGTACAATAGTGTATTACAATCGCGGTCCCGCGAAGGACGCGGGGTCGCGGCTCCGCCGGGGGTATCCGGACGAGAGCCGAAATTGTGACTAGTAGGAGTTCAAAGGGTAAATGCTATCGGGGGATGGCAGCAGTAGTCTGCCCGCCCTCTTCGCCGTAGCGGAGGAGGCGGGCGCTCAGGCGACAGGCTTCGACCTGTCAACGGCACTCGGTCTGATCGCGGTCGTAGTGCTGGTTCTGTTGAACGGGTTTTTCGTCGCGACCGAGTTCGCGCTTGTGGCGGTACGCCGCAGCCGTATCGAGCAGAGGGTCGCGGAGGGTAACAAAGCTGCCGTCAGGGTCAGCAACGCCCTCGACCACCTTGACACTTACATCGCCGCCACGCAGCTTGGCATCACGATGGCCTCGCTGGCGTTAGGTTGGCTGGGCGAGCCGGCCCTGGCCCACCTGATCGAGCCTGTGCTCTCGGCAGTGCTGCCCGGCGAATGGGCGGTTGCCGGGTCACATGCGGTGGCCGTGGCGATAGCGTTCGCGCTCATCACCACTCTGCACATCGTGCTCGGCGAGCTTGCGCCCAAGGGTCTCGCGCTGCAGCAGCCCGAGGCTACCTCCCTGGCGGTGGCGCTCCCCGTTTCTATCTTCCTCAAGATATTCCGTCCGTTCATCACTGTGCTGAACGGCACAGGTAACCTGGTGCTGCGCCTCATGGGCCTGCAGGCCGGCGGCGGAGAGGAGAGCGTACACTCCGTGGAGGAGCTACGCTACCTGGTGCGCGCGTCGCGCGTGGCGGGCGTGCTTGACGAGGCGGAAGAGGAGATCGCCGGACGTGCCCTGACTCTGGGCGACGTACACGCGCACAACGTGATGGTGCCCCGCACCGAGATGGTATCGGTGCGGGTGGACATCGGCTACGAGGAGCTGCTGGAGCTTGCTGCCGACGAGAGGCACGTTCGCTTCCCGGTGTACGAGGAGACCAACGACCGCATCACCGGCGTGATCTATATCACCGACGTACTGGTTTGGCACAAGAAGCACCCGGGCGAGCCGTTCGACGTGCGCAAGGCAATGCGCAGGCCGCTATTCGTGCCCGAGTCGATCAAGGGTGACGCGCTTCTGGCGCAGATGCGGGCCGCTAAGGTCCACATGGCCATCGCGGTGGACGAGTTCGGCGGCGTGGCCGGGCTGGTGACGTTGCAGGACCTGGTGGAGCACATCGTGGGCGACATCCCCGAGGAGGGCGAGGACGAGCAGCCTGAGATCGTGACGCTTCCCGACGGCAGCATAAGGATCGACGGCATGGCGGCGCTTGCCGACGTGCGCGAACAGCTTGCATTGGATCTGAACGGCATCGAGGCCGACACGATGGGCGGCTACGTGCTCAATACGCTGGGCCGAGTGCCCACCGAGGGCGAGTTGTTGGCCCTGCCCGACTGCAGCGTGCTCGTGGCCGAAATGGACGGCACGCGCGTCGCCTCGGTGGTGCTGACCAGGGCGTGAGCCGGGCCGGGCGGCCGGTAACAACACATGTTAAGAAGCCCCTTGCCATTACAGCGAGGGGCTTTTTCGTGGGCCGGGGTGGGCGGCCCTACCAGGGAATCAGGTTGAGGAAGGTGCTCAGGATGAAGCAGGACGCTGTCATGATGGCGAGCACTATGACCGACATCCAGCCGACGCCGGTCCTGGCCCAGATTGCCATCTCAAGCTCCATATTCTTGTAGTTGAGAAGGTCGCGGGGAGGCAGGACGCCGTGGGCGTAGTTGAGCGTGACTTCGTCTTCGCGCTTCTGCGGGTCGGCGGCGGCCTGGGCGGCAGGCGGGATGGCTGCGGAGGACGATGCGGGGCGTTCGGGTTGCGGTTCGTTACGCGGGAGGTCAGCCGGGATACCGGCCAGGCGGTCGGCGTAGCGGGACACGATCTCGCGCTCTTTGGACCTCCAGATCTCGTTACCCATGTAAGTACCTTCCGTGGCTCCAGATTGCAGGGTGCTCGCGGCGCGCCCCGGCGCGCCGTTGCGGCGGGTCGGTCGTCAACACCGCTCTCTTTATATATACTAGTCCGGCGGCCAATCGGTTGCAAAATACGCGCGGAATACGGAGCAAACGCCCGCGTAACGCCCGGCAAACAGGGGGACGGTATAGTTATGGCTGACAACGAGCTTGAGTTCGTGCCTGCCCGCGAGGGCGAGACCGGCGAGCTTGAGGAGCTGCTGGGGACGGCGCTGCACTTCTACCGCATGCCCGAATGGGTGGGCATGCTGGGGTTCGAGAACTTCCGCGAGGTGCGGGTCGGCGGCAGGCTGGCCGCGGGCCTGGGCTACGTGCCCGCAGGGCAGTGGTTCGGAGGGCGGGTGGTGCCCTCGATGGGCATCACGGCGGTGGGCGTGGCCCCCGAGTTCCGCGGGGCGGGCGTCGGCTCTCGGATGCTGAAGCTGATGCTGGAGGAGATGCACCGCGAGGGCTGGGCGCTGTCGAGCCTGTACCCGGCCACGGTGGAGTACTACCGCCGCGTGGGTTACGAGCGGGCGGGCTACTTCATTCAGTATGAGCTTGCGGTGGACGCGATAGATGCGGGCGACCGCGCGCTTACTGTGCGGCCGGCGAGCGAGAACGACCTCGAGGTGATGAAGGCGCTGTACGAGCGCAGGGCGCGCGTGTCGGCGGGGGTGCTGCAGCGGCCCGAATGGATGTGGACGGGGAGGCCCTTACTGCCCGAACAGCGCGAGCACCGCATGATTATCGAGCGCGACGGGCAGCCCGAAGGGTACGTGGTGTTCAGGCAGGCGGCAAGGACCGATCCGCTGCGCGTGAGTGACGTGTGCGTGCTGACGCGGCAGGCGGCGAGGCGGGTGCTGACGGTGTTCGCCACGTTCCGCTCGATGGTGGAGATGGTGCGGTGGAACGGAGGGCCGCTTGACCCGGTGCTGTACGCGCTGCAGGAGCCGGGCATCGGCACGACCCGAGAGCGGGTGACGCGGCCCATCGTGATTGACTGGATGCTGCGCATCGTGGACGTGCGCAAGGCGCTCGAGGCGAGGGGCTACCCGGCCGGCTTGGAAGCCGAGATGCACTTCGAGTTGGAGGACGACATGCTGCCCGCGAACAGCGGGCGGGTGACGCTCACGGTGTCGGGGGGCAAGGGGGAGGCGAGAGAAGGCGGCGAGGGGCGCATCAAGATGCACGTGCGCGACCTGGCCGCGGTGTATACGGGGTTCGCCACGCCGTTCGAGCAGGCGCTGTTCGGGAGCGTCGGCGGGCCGGAGGAAGACCTGGCGCTCGCGGCGTCGGTGTTCGCGGGGCCGCGGCCGTGGTTGGCCGAGATATTCTAGGAGGCGGCGATGAGCGAGAGCGATGTCAGGAAGCCGCCAGTGGTGGTGTACAGCGGCAATTTGTGAGGGCCCTGTCAGACGGTGAAGGAGTTTCTTTCACGCATGGGAGTGCCCTTTGAGGACAAGAACATCAGCCGGGACGCGGCGGCCAAGGCCGAGTTCCTGGAGAAAGGCTACGACCTGCTGCCGGTGGTGGAAGTCGGGTCGTCAATAGTGCACGAGTATGACGGTGAGCCTCAGCTCATCGAAGTGCTGGCAAAAGAGGGATACCCATAGTAACCGGGCAAAGCCCGGAAGGAGACATACACAAAATGATGGCGGATAGCACAGTAGAGCAGGATATACAGCGGGCGGCCGACGCCCAGGCGTACATGGCGCTGATTGGCCCGGCGGTCGGCGCGCTGCAAGCCGGCGACGGGGCCGGGTTCAAGGGGATGATGAGCAAGAAGTTCCTCGCGGCGCTGGGCGAGGAGACGGTGGACGCGGTGATGAAGCACAACCTCTTCCCGTTCTTCGCCGACTTCTCGGCGCCCGGCAATACGATGTACGTGACCGACACCGAGGATCAGTTCGGCAACTCAGGGTACGCGTTCTACACGTCGATGCTGACGACGGGCGGGCAGGAGAAGCCGTTCGTGGTGTACGTGGTGAGCGAGGACGGGCAGCCGGTGGTGGGCAACCTCATCATCGACAAGACGTTCGAGGACATGCACGAGGGGCGAAGCCCGGCGGAATACGCATAGGAAGCGAAAGCCCGGGAAGGCCGCGTAGACAAACTAGTAGCCCGCTACGCGGGCGTAAGAGAATCCCGCGGGGCGTAAGCCGCGCGGTAATCTTTTCAGAGGGCTGTCGCCCTCCTGGACGTGCTGACTATCGCTACTCCTTATCGAACACCGCCTCCACGATTTCAAGGCGCCTCTCGTCCAGGTTGATGGGGACATTCCGGTATGCAGCGCCCACCTTCTCCCCCAGGAGGATATGCGGCCCGAGTGCAGTAGGAGGGGCACCTGCAGCTGCACGCTGCTGGAGCCGTTCCCGCGTGACCTGCGTCACGTCTACCCAGGCAACCTCCCTGAACCCTGACTCCAGTATCAGAGTACGAATCTCCTCTGGTGAGCGCATGAAGTTGATCTCCTGTGTGGTGGCCCACGGGACGGGGAAATGGATAGGTTGCTCCGGGCCTGCCATGACCTCGTGTAAAGCGAGCCGCCCGCCCGGCCTCAGCACCCTGTGCGCCTCGGAGTAGAGCCGCTCCTTGTTCGATATATTCATCGAGCTATGCTGTGTCCAGACCACATCAAAGCTCGCGTCGGGAAACGGCATGTCGAGAGCGCTACCCACCTTGAAGGTGACCTGGTCACCGAGCCCGATCCGGGCTGTGAGCATCTCCCCTGCGCGGCAATATTCCTTGGTCAAATCTAACACCGTTACCCGGCAGCCGAATTCCGCTGCCAGTACACGGGCCGCGCCACCCAGGCCGCCTCCCACATCGAGCACACTCTGGCCGGAATGCACACCTGCCATCTCGGCAAGGTCCAGTGTCGCTTCCAGCCCACGACTGTGGGATTGATCTACCGCGGCCAGGTCGCGAGGAGAGAGGTTGTCAATGTCCTTGCCGTCAGCCTGAAGCCCCGAAAGAATAGCCTCGCCGATCCCCTGTCGTTGCGCATAATGCTCGTTTACCGACTTAGCGTAACCTCTTTCGTCCATTGCCAGGATCCTCCTTCCATATTCAATGTGGGTCCGCTCGTCCCAAATGGAGCAGCCTGCCGGTACTTAGAATGTGCGGCAGGCTCAGACGAGCAACCCCAATTATACAGGAAGCATGATAGGTCGAAGTATAAAAAGGTTGCATAAGTCGGCTGCTTCAAGCGTGCGCTATGCCTCTGGCCGGCGGTACATGGCGATGTTGGAGTCGGCGTAGGGTCGGCCGTTGGCGTGGTAGGCCTTGGCGAGGGCGTCCACATCGAAGGGGATGCGGCGGAATTCGAGGCTGATGGTAGGGCCGTCTGAAGTGAGGATGGCGTACTCGGCCCAGGGGTCGAGGTAGAAGTTGTCTTCGGGCTGGTACTGGTCGACCGCCACTCCAACGCTTCCGGGGTTGAAGAAGAAGAGGGGACCGAGGCGGCGCACCTGCTGCATGTGCGTGTGGCCGCCACACAGGGCGCGGCCCGAGTAGGTGCCGAGCATGGCCTTGAAGTCGTCGTTGGGCATGTCGGGCAGAATCACGTCGTCGTACGAGGCGGGCGAGCCGTGGAAGCAGAGGAGCGTGCGCCCATCGTCCAGGGGCAGCTCGACTGTGGGTTGGAAGGTGGCGATGAAGGCGCGGTCGGCCTCGGAGAGGAGCGATAGCTGCCACTCGCGCACGACCCTCTGCTTCTCCGTGGTGGTCTCGGCGCCCGAGTCAGCGCCGGAGTTGAGCCAGTCGTCGGCGTTGCCCATGACGATGGGGCAGCCGAGGCCGCGCAGGCGCTCGACTGTCTCGACCGGCTGCGGGCCGCCCTGTATGGCGTCGCCCAGGCAGACCATCTGGTCGACGTTGGCGGCGGCGATGTCGGCAAGCACCGCGTCGAGAGCGACGCAGTTGCCGTGGATGTCTGAGAAGACGGCGATTCTGGTAGACACTGGAGTTACCTCCGTCCGGGTGCTGGATCGTGGGTGCCTGAGTGGGTGCTCGGTTGGGTGCGGGTCAGCCTTCGAGGGCTTCGACCTTTGGTGAGTTGTCGGCGCTGCGCCACAGGTAGAGCGAGGCGTAGGAGCGGTAGGGCCGCCACGGCTCGCCGATCTCGCGCATCTGGGGCGGTTTGGGCAGGTCGGGCAGGTTGTACAGGCGCTTGATGCCGGCGCGAATGCCGAGGTCGTCCACCGCGAGCACGTCGGGGCGGGCCAGCGAGAAGATGAGGAACATCTCGGCGGTCCACCGCCCGATGCCCTTCACGGCCACAAGCTCGTTGATGATCTCCTCGTCCTCCATCTCGGAGATGCGGCCGAGGTGCACCTGCCCCGAGTCGACGCGCTGGGCGAGGTCCTTGATGTAGCTCACTTTGCTCCACGACAGCCCGGCGTCGCGCAGCGCCTGGTCGGGCAGGGCGAGGATGTCGGAAGGCTCGATGCGCTCCTTGCCCGGGACGAGGGCGCGGATGCGGCCCACGATGGTGGCGGCTGCCTTGCCGGATAACTGCTGCGAGGCGATGGCGTCGACCAGCGTGAAGAAGTAGTCGTCGGTGTAGGTGAGGTGGAGCGGGCCCCAGCGGTCGATCATGTCGGCCATGACGGGGTCGGCCGACCGCAGGTGCGCCAGCGCGGCGGCCGACTGGGTATCCTCAGTCCTGTCCATCGGTCGCGTCCACTGCCTCTTCGGATACCGGCATGTTGACCGTCCAGACGTAGCCGTCGGGGTCGGCGATCTTGAACTCGCGCAGGCCGTACCACTGGGTAGCGATTCCCAGGGCGATGACTCCGCCGCGCGGGTCCTGGCTCATCTTCTCGTACAGCGCGTCAACGTCGTCCACCGAGACGTACAGGTGCACGCCGTGGCCCCGCTTCTCGGCCGGGTCGAAGCCCTCGACCGTGTCCTCGCGCAGGAGCCACACGTTGGCGTCGCCCAGGGCCATGCTGTACCATTGGGAGCCGCGTTCGTCGACGATGCCGGTGTTGTCTTTCTCGAAGCCGAGACCTCGGTAGAAATGGAGCGAGGCTTCGATGTTCGATACTATCAGCTCGGGTACGACTTTAGCCATTGTGGTGTTTCTCCTTCTGTGTTATTGCCCCGCTAACGGGGCGCGTTTGCTTCTATAAACGATATTATGCGGTTTGAAAAGTCCTCGGCGTGGCTGTCGAAAAGGTTCGTGCCGTGGGCGCCGCCCGGGTAGATGTGCTTCTCTTTCGGCTCGGCCGCGGCGTCGTACAGGTGCAGGGTCTCGTTGATGTAGGCGTCTTCGTCGCTGCTGATGAACAGCTTGGGCGTATCGTTGGCGGCCATCTCGGCGTCGGACACCTCCAGCCCGTTCCACGAGGTGGTGCCAGCCACGAACACCAGGCAGGAGGGCCGTTCGGCGGCGGCGATCCTGGCCGAGGCCATGCCGCCCATGCTCGCGCCGACGAGGGCGATTGACTGAGCGCCCTGCTCGCGCACGAAAGCGACTGCTGCGCGCAGGTCGTCGGGCGCGGCGGGAGGGCTGAACTCGCCGCCCGACTCGCCCCGGCCGCGGAAGTCGTAGGCGAGGGTCATATACCCGCGATCGGCCAGCCGCTCGGGCAGGTCGCGCCACTGGGAGCGTGGGCCGTCGGACATGTGCGAGAAGATCACGGCGGTACGGCCTGAGCCGCGCAGCGTGCCGCTGAGAATAACGCCGTCTTCGGTTGTAAAGGTGATCGCCCGCGCCCCGGCCGGGGCGGCGGTTGGCGCGGGTGCCGCGGTGCCGCACGCGGAGAGCAACAGCGTCCCGAGAGCGAGGGCCGTGAGCGTGCCTATGCGCTTCCTCATGGTGGTGGGAACCTCCACTTTAGTGGGTGCGCAATAGGTACACCGCGAGTCGGCGACCTGTTCACAGGGCGCGACTCCACAGCCTTACCCGGCAGCTCAGGCGAGCTTGGCGCGCAAGAACTCGACGGTGCGCTCCCAGGCGAGCGCCGCGGCCTCGGGGTTGTAGTCGTCGGGGCGGTTGTCCTCGAAGAACCAGTGTCCGGAGTCCGGGTAGAAGTGGATGGTGGCCTCCTTGCCTGCATCGCGCAGGGCGGCTTCGAAAGCGCGCACGTCGGCTTCGGGCTGAAACTCGTCGTCGGTGGCGAAGTGGCCCAGGACCGCGGCCCGGCTGCGTTCCATGAAACCGGGGGGCTGCCAGTTGGCGCCTCCGCTGAACAGGACCAGGGCTGCAAGCTCAGGGCGCTGCGCGGAAACCCAGTTGGCGTAGTCCGCGCCCATCGAGAAGGCTACGGCGCCCGCCTTGTCCCCGCGCACACGGGGGTGTGCCAGCAGTTGGTCGAGTGCGGCCGATTCTTTGCGTATGGCGGTCTCGTACTGCCCATCAACCTCCTCGACGAGGCGCTCGGCTTCCCCTTTGTCGGCGGTGGTGCGGCCGTCGTAAAGGTCGGGAGCGAGCACGACGAAGCCCTCGGCGGCGAGGCGGTCTGCCAGCCCGGTGAAGAAGTCGTTGAGGCCCCACCAGGAGTGGCAGAGCAGAACGCCCGGCGCGTTGCCTTCGGCAGGCAGAGCGAGGTAGGCGCGAGTCTTTCCGCCTTCGGAGTCGAATTTGATGAAGTCACCCATGTAGTGTGTCTCCTTTGTGGTTGGGTTGACGAGTGACTAGTGACGAGTGACGCGTGGCGAGGGGCAAGCATCGGTGATCAGGCGAGGTCACGCATCACGCATCACGCATCACGCATCAGGCCCATCAGGCATTAGCAACGGAGCACACATTGGCATCGACAGACTTCCAGTGGATGACCGGTTTCGAGTGCGCGGCCTTCCCGCAGGTGGGC
>DASTEB010000046.1:0-6895 GCA_035710025.1 Chloroflexia bacterium | reverse complement strand
TCCGCTCCCGACAGCACCAGCACCGGCACCGTAATCTCCCCGACCCGCCCGCTCAAATCAAACCGCGAGCAAGCCTCGTAATCTCCCAGCGTGACCTCCGGCGGAGTGCGAAGCATCTGCTTCCGCGTGCCGTTGCGCCGTACCTTCTGCGCGTAGGTCAGATCCCCTTCAGGCCGCGCGAAGCTCCACTTCACGATCAGATCGACCGCCGCCGGGTAGTCCTCCCTCAGGGTGTCCCGCAGCCGCGCCGACACCCTCAGCCTGGCGGACGTGCCCACGAGTACAACGGCCCACAGCCACCACGGCTTCCCGACCGCCACCTGCTGCGCTATCGCCCCGCCCATTGAATGCCCTACGAGGCACACCTTCTCCAGCCCCTCCTCCGCGACATATCCCTCAAGCCACCGAGCGTACCCCTCAACCGACGCCCCGCCCGGCAGCGGCGGTTCGCCACCGTGCCCCGGCAGGTTGACATACCGCGCCCCCGGAAAAGCCTCAGGCTGCCAGTGCCAGAAGTCGGCCGACGACCCCGCCCCGTGCACAAACACAATCTCCACGCCCCACCTCCCGCCCCATTCTACACTGCGCTGTTGAAACGCAAAGGCGCAAAGACGCAAAGGTTCCTGTAGCTGAAATGGCAGGACGCAGAGAATCTATTTGGAACATGGTACAGAAGCTAACCTGAGTACCGTGCCCCATTCGTCATCTTTGCGTCTTTGCGCCTTTGCGTTTCACTCAATTTTGCGCGTTTGGATTAGACACTCTATAATACTGGCGAACAAACACCGGAGGCCCACCTTTTGAGAGTACTCATCACGGGCATCACGGGCTTCGCGGGCAGCCACATGATGGACTACCTGCTCGCCGACAAGCCCGACGTCCAGATATTCGGCATCTACCGGCGGCGCAGCCGGCTCGACCACATCGAACACGTAGGCGACCGTCTCCAGCTAATAGAGCCGGGCGTTGCCAGCGTGGAAACGCTCGAGCGAGCCATCAAACCCGGCAAGGTCAACCTGATCGAGTGCGACCTGATGGACGCGTTCAGCGTGCACAAGCTCGTGGGGGCAGTGAAGCCCGACCGGATATTCCACCTGGCCGCTCAGAGCCACGTGCCCGCGTCGTGGAACGCCCCCGCCGCCACCCTCGGCGACAACATCTTCGGCCAGGTCAACCTGTTTGAGGCCGTCCGTCAGGCGGGCATCGATCCCCTCATCCAGATCGCAGGCTCGTCGGAAGAGTACGGCATGGTGTACCCCGACGAGGTGCCAATGAAGGAGAGCAACCCCCTGCGCCCGCTGTCGCCCTACGCGGTCAGCAAGGTCACGCAGGAGATGCTCGCCTACCAGTACCACCAGAGCTACGGCATCAAGAGCATAGTGTCGCGCGGCTTCAACCACAGCGGCCCGCGCCGTGGCGAGAACTTCGTCGACTCCTCCTTTGCCCGCCAGGTCGCGCTGATAGAGAAGGGCCGGCAGGAGCCTGTCATCTCGGTGGGCGACCTGACCAGCAAGCGCGACTTCACAGACGTGCGCGACATGGTGCGCGCTTACTGGCTACTGCTGGAGCACGGCACACCCGGCGACGTGTACAACATCGGCTCGGGCGAGACTCGCCCTATGCAGGAGGTTCTCGATATGCTCCTCGGCATGTCGAAGGTGGACGTCGAGGTCCGCGTAGACCCCACGCGCCTGCGTCCCTCCGACGTCAAGATCCTGTGGGCCGACTACACCAAGTTCCGCGAGGCCACCGGCTGGGAGCCGACCATCCCCTACGAGCAGACTCTGCTCGACCTGCTGAACTACTGGCGCGAGAGGGTTTAGTTCTTTCGCGCAGATGACAAGAGCCGCACCCGGCACTTTGGGTGCGGCTCGTTTGTTGTCCACCGCTTATTGGCCGGGCGAGGTCAACGGCACATCCTTTCCGACAACCTCGACCTGCAGGTCGTCAAGCCAGATCTGCCCCGCGCCATTCAAGTGGGCAGCGAACATAACCGTTGTAGCGTCCGCGGGCACGTCAAGCACTATCTCGACCTTCTGCCAGTCGTTCGTGCCGGTTATCAAGCGCGTGCTCATGTCGTCGTAAGGTCCAGCCGTACCGTCCGGCAAGACTGATCCCATCGCCAGGCCGCCTCCCTTCTCCACACCGGCTGTCTTGGCGAATACGGTCAGTCGTACGCGTTGGCCCCGGTACTTGTCCGCGTGGATCCTCTGACCGAGTTCTACTGGTGCCTCCAGATTAGTCTTAACGGCCTTCAAGTACCCCGACGCTTCGCCCCCATGCTTTACCTCCTCGTCAGTGCCCGCTTCGTAGGCAGTGAAACGCGACGAGAACTTGTTCCAGCCCGCCAGGCCGTTCTCGAAGTCGAGGTTCTGGAACTGAGTAGACGTGCCGCGATAGTGCTCCGTGCTCGGAACTTCCGCGCTTACCACTTCCAGCCATACGTCGTCCACCCACACCTTGCCCGGCCCGGCCAGCGCCGCGCCAAAGGCAATCCGCTCCGCGCCGGGCGGCAAGTCGAGCACGACGTCGTATCGCTGCCAGCCGGTCGTACCAATCACCGGCCGATCCATCATGTTGTCCATGGCCAGCATCGTCGTCTGCCCCTGACCCAGCCCTGGCATGCTCCCCGACACGTTCATCCACAGTCCCGCCCTGCCCTCTGCCATGTCTGTTACGATGGTCTCACTCCTCAGGTAGCCGGACAAGCGAACCCGCTTACCCTGGTAGCCCGCGACCTCCATTGATGATGCTAGCGTGGCGTTCCCCTTTGGGTCCGCCACGATCGACTTCAGCAAGGCGCTCGCCTTGCCGCTGAACGCAACTGTTTCATCCACACCTACCGAGTAGTTTGTTTGATACGGCTGGCTCGACTTCACCCACGGGGCCAAACCGTCCTCGAAGCCTGGGTTCTTCAGGTCGATGTACTCCAGAACTTCTCCTGGGGTGCTAGCGGGTATCGTGCGGTCCCCGTTCTGGTTGGTCAGAGTCATCACCACCACAAGCGTAGCGACAAGTGCGAGTACGAGCCCGGCGGCGATGGCGGGACTCCACAAGGTCCGACTGAGCAGCCGGCGTTGTACCGCGTCGTGCCAAAGGCGCGTTTCGACGCCCTGAGCAGGTGCTCGCTCAGAGGTGCGCGAGTCCGGGTGGAACAGCGCATCCACGCTCCTCGCAAACTCAACCAACTCTTTGCCCTCTTGGCTACCCAACCTGTCCGCGATCCCCGCCAAGACTGTGGCGCTTGACCTCGGCCCGCCATAGAAGTGCTCATAGTGCGAGCGCAGTCGCTCCTCAAGATCTATTGTTGAAGTCTCATTGATGTCCATCTTTTCACTCCACGCCCGGTCGCGTCTCTTGCTCGGCCTTCTCAAATCTCTCCCGAAGCCTCTCCAGTCCCCTGTGCAGCCTCGACTTCACGGTTCCCAGCGGCAAGTCCATGGTGGCGGCAATCTCCTCCAATTGGAGGTCCGCGTAATACCGTAGCGCAAGCACCTGCCGCTGACCCGGCTCCAGGGACTGGAGCGCCTCCTGCAGTTCGCCGTCGTACTCCGTGCCCGCTGTCGCCTCCTGGCTGGCATCGTCAAGCATTGCCTCATGAAGCTCGACTTCGGGGTTGTGCCGCCGCGCCTTCATCCGGCACCGGTTCACCACCAGGGTCACGAACCACGGGCGGAACGGCCTTCCTGACTCGAACCGCGGAAGCGCCCGCCACGCGTCCAACCACGCCTCCTGAGCCGCGTCCTCCGCGTCGGTAGGGTTACGCAGCAGCACCCGCGCAGTACGCGAGCTGACCTCCGCGTATCGCTCCACAAGCAGGCGAAAGGCGTGGCGGTCGCCTGCTTGTGCTCGGGCGATGATTTCCTTCTCGTCCACCGGCTCCTCGATCTCAGTGGTTGCGGTAGCAGTGTGCGTGATCATTGGTGCCGCTCGTCCTTCCTCGCGCTCTCCTCTGGAGGCACGTTAGGCTCGAGCCCCTTCTCCATCAGCTCTCGCTCGTAGTCGCCCACGCGTGGGCTAAGCCTCGGGTTGGGCCAATGTCGGATCTTTCGTTGGGCTTCCCAACTGGCCCCGCCGCTCTGGAACCACAGTAACGCCAGCGCAAACATGAGCATGGCGAACCCCACGAACAGACAGGCTCCAATGTCAAAATCCATGCGCTGGCCTCCTTCGTTTCCTCTTCACTATATAGTATGCGCCCGGTAGGGATAAAAGTTCCCCGCTTGCTCCCCCTCCGCCCATCACTTATAATCAACCCAACATCCCGGCCGGTAGGCACTCCCGGCCTCCGGCACGCGCCGCCTATCCGGCAGGAGCTAGAATCGCGAACATGACACGTGGCGGGCAACACGCCCCCGGGCCTACCCCGGCCCCGGCGGGCATGCGAGAACTCGTTGCGCAGGTCAAGACCTGCCAGTTGTGCCGCCTTGCCAAAACGCGCACCAACGCCGTGCCCGGCGACGGCAACACAGCGGCCGAGGTCATGTTCGTGGGCGAAGGTCCCGGCTATCACGAAGACCGCCAGGGCCTGCCATTCGTCGGCGCCGCGGGCAGCTTCCTCAATGAATTGCTCTCCATCGCCGGGCTTTCGCGCCCCGAGGTCTACATCGCCAACGTCGTCAAGTGCCGCCCCCCCAACAACCGCGACCCCGAGCCTGACGAGATCGCCGCCTGCGCGCCCTACCTCGAGCGCCAGATCGCCCTCATCAACCCCCGCGTGATCGTCACGCTCGGCCGCTATTCCATGGCGAAGTTCTTCCCCGGCGAGCGCATCAGCAAGATCCACGGCACCGCCCGCGTGGTAGACGGCCGCCTGTGCGTGGCCATGTACCACCCGGCAGCAGGGCTGCACCAGGCCAGCCTCGCCGACATCATCCGCTCCGACTTCCGCAAGCTGCCCCTGTACATCGAGCAGGCCCGCAAGATGCTCCGCCCCACAGCCGAGCAGGTGGAGGAGCGCCTGGTCGAAGCCGAGGCCGCCCGCGAGTTCGTGGTGCACGACCCCGACACCGCCGAGGTGATAGAGCACCCCACCGCCCCGCCCACCGTTATGCAGCGCGCAGCGCAAGACGAGCCGCCCGCAGCCGAAACGGCCCCCGAGCCCCAGCCTGAGCCGCAAGCTGCGCCGGAACCGCCCGCCGCTGGGGCGCGCAAGCGCAAGCCCGCCAAACAGGAACAAACCGACTACAAGCAGCTTTCCTTCTTCGACATGTGACCCGAGAGAGGACCATGGCAGACGCAACCACACAACCCGTAGCCGAACCTACCCCGCAGGAACCCGCGGCGACCACGGCAGCCGCCCCCGGCACCTACGCCATGTCGCGCGACGGCCGCCGCCAGGCCATCGTCTTGCTGCTCGGCGTCATCAGCATCTGGGTGTTCGCCTTGTGGACCCTCATCACGACGCTCGACGCGGGCCTCAGCGGGGCCGAGTGGGTTACTGCCGCGCTCATGCTCGCCGTCCTCTTGGTCGCCCCTCTCGTCGGCTGGACGCTGCTCGAAGAGGCCAACGCCCGCTACACAGTGTCGCCCGACGCGCTCACCTACAGCACCGTGGGCGGCATCAACCTGCGGTTCGCGTGGTCCGACATCCAGGGTATCAAGCCGAAGGACGCCCCCGGCCGCCTCGCGCGCTTCTTCCTGGGCGACGACGCTCCCGCTCTCGCCGAGCCGGAGGCTGCTACCCCGGCGGCAGCTACAGAACCCGCCCAACCCGCGCCCGAAGAGACCGAACCCGACGGCGAGCCGCGCACAGTCCTCCTCGGCCTGAGCACAAGCCCCTCCGCTCAGATCGCCAATCCGGTGGTGCGATTCCTGCATAAGCAGGCTCATGGCGACGCTCTGCCGGTATACGGCGGCCTCGACAACCAACAAACGCTGCTCGACGAAATCGCGTCGCGCATACAACCTACCTAAGAATTGAGATTATGGACAACCCTGAATATATTGACCCCCAGCCGGTTGACGACCGCATTCGTTTCATCCCCCTCGGCGGCATCGGCGAAGTAGGCCGCAATATGGCCCTCGTCGAGCACGGCGAGGACATCATCCTGATTGACATGGGCATGGGCTTCCCCGAAGAAGAGATGCTCGGGGTGGACCTCGTGCTGCCCGATATCTCCTACCTGGAGGGCAAGCAGGACCGCATCCGTGGCATCTGCGTCACCCACGGTCACGAAGACCACATCGGCGGCATCCCCTGGCTGCTGCCCCAGATAGATGCCCCCATATACGCCACCCGCCTCACACTCGGCCTCATTAAGAACAAGCTGCGCGAGCGCAACCTGCTCGACAGCGCCGAATTGCACGAGGTCGAGGCGGGCGACACCATCACCCTCGGCAAATTCAAGGTCGAGTTCGTGCACGTGTGCCACTCTATCCCCGACGCCTGTCTGCTCGCCGTCCACACGCCCATCGGCACCATCATCCATACCGGCGACTTCAAGCTCGACCCCACCCCGGTGGACGGCTTCTTGACCGACTACGCCGCGCTCTCACGCCTGGGCGAAGAGGGAGTGCTAGGGCTGTTTACCGACTGCGTGCACGTAGAAACCCCCGGCTACACGCCCTCCGAGCAGGTGGTGGGCAAGTCGCTCACCAACATCATTGGCGCTGCCAACGGCCGCGTGATCATCGCCACCTTCGCCTCGCTCATCTCGCGCGTCCAGCAGATCATGGACATAGCCTACAAGTTCAACCGCAAAGTCGCTCTGCTCGGCCGCAGCCTCGAAAACAACGTGAAGGTGGCCGTCGAGCTTGGCTACCTGAAGATACCAGAGGGCCTCATCATCGAGGTGGGCGACACCGGCAAGTACTACGATAACGAGGTGCTGGTCATCTGTACCGGCGCGCAGGGCGAGCCTACGTCGGCCCTCTCCCGCATCGCCAACAACGA
>DASTEB010000045.1:0-4205 GCA_035710025.1 Chloroflexia bacterium | reverse complement strand
CCGTCCTGCGGCTGCTCTAGCTGTTGGCGGCCCTCCTCCACGCGGCGGTCGATGCCCTCGCGCTCGGTCTGCTTGATCTTCTCGAGGCGCTCCTGGATGTCCTTCACGACCGAGTCCATGTTGTGGCGGCGCAGGGTGTTCTGGCGCTGCTGGCGCAGGCGCTCGAGCAGGTCGCGCAGGCCGGGCATGCGCTCGCCCGAGTCGAACTTGAAGCCCTGCTGCATCAGCTTTTCGAGGGCGCGGCGCACGTCGCCGTGGGCGAGCACGTCCTCGGAGATAGCCTCCATCACGGCGTCGGCATCGAACGGCATAATCTGCTGGGTACCGTCCCAGCGGGAATAGCGAAATACGGTCATGGGGTCCTCGGTTCTCGGTCGTGGGTGAGCGGGTCTGTGGGAGCGCGGGCCACGGGGATGACGTTGGCCCTGCCGCGTGCGGCGAGTACGGCGTGGGGATTAACGTAGTATAGCCCCGAGAGCGGGGCGCTGTCCATAGAGGGAGCGGCGGGCGCTACTGGACGTTCTGGTTGTTGGCGATGACGACGGCGGGTTGGACCGGCTCGTCGCGCTGCGAGAGGATGACGGTGGTGAGGCCGAAGCGGTTGGGGAACACGTCGAGGTAGAGGGCCTGGCCGTCGCGGTAGTAAGCGCCGTCGGGGCCGCTCTCCCAGCCCTGCTCGCGTAGCTCGGCGGCGTAGAAGGCGCGGACCTGCAGGTCGCCGTTGGCGGTGAGGTAGCGGACGGAGGCAATTGTGCGCTCGACGTGCTGGGCGTCGCGCAGCACGGGCACGCCCGGCGAGAACGCCCCGGCCGGATCGATGGCCGCGAGCGCCAAGACAACAAGCAGACCAAGCGCCAAAAGGCGCAATAGCCCCATAATCACCCGCATGGGGCTATTGTATTGCCGCTTGTAGTGGCGGTCAATGGGATAGAAGTCCTATCTTGGTCGGGGGTCGCGAATCCCGGCAAAGGCCCACCTGGCCCTATCGCCGCTGGCGGGCGGCAGTCCACACGAAGTCGATAAGCCCTACAACGGCCACGACAACTAACACACTCACACCGATCGGGTGCCAGCCCGAGAATGTTTCGGCGAGGATAATTATGGCGGCAAACAACGCCATGTTGGGCCAGACCTTGCCGTTGCCGAACATGCCTCTTAGCTCCGCGGCTCTCGAATATCATGTTCTTGATCAAGGAGCGAGCGTACTCGCCGATAATCGTCCATAATCGCGCTGGCTCCCTCCGAGAAGTCTTCGAAGTAGAAATCCTGATAGAAGGACTCAGGCCAGAGGGTAATGCTCCCATCCGGCCACAGCTTTGCACGCCAGTGTTGAGATGCCCGGGGGTCGACTATCTCAAAGAGCATGGCAGGCGAAGCAATTAAATGCCCATAGTCTGTCTCATGCCTGATGGCCGTGCATGTACCAAAAACGCTTGAGCGGACATAGGTTTCCAGGCCCAGCACCAGATATTCATTACCCTCGGTAATGTGGTACTCCTGGTGCGTTTCGGGTGGAAGTCCTATGGTTTCGAGTTGCTCCAAGCTTAGGGACGTGCTTTTGCATCGCACTCTCAACGGCTATCTCCTATACGGGCGGAGGGCGGCTTTGTGTTAGTTATACGAGCGCTACCCCGACCTACTCCGCTCCGCCTTATTCCGCTCGTACAGGCGCTTGGCCTCCTCCATGCGGGCTTGCTCTTCGGGGGTCTCGGCGAGCAGCGGGGGCACCGGCACCGGGTGGCCGTCGTCGCCCAGCGCCACGAACGTCAGCACGCAGTTGCTCGTCAGCACTTTGCGCCCGCTCGTCGGGTTCTCGGCCTCCACCACGGCGCGCACCAGCATCGACGTCTTGCCCACGTACTCCACGTACGACGTGATCGTCACCAGGTCGCCGATGTACACCGGCTCGAGGAAGCTCATGTGGTCCAGCGCGACCGTCACCACCTGCCGGCGGCAGTGGCGCATGGCCGACACGGCGGTGCTCACGTCAACCATCTTCATGATCGACCCGCCGTGTACGTTGCCCATCGGGTTGGCGTCGTTGGGCAGCATCACCTGGCTGATCACGCTCTTCGACTCGGACATCGGCCGCGGCTCCAGCGGCGCAGGCTCGCCGAACTCGCGGCGAAGATAAGGCGACGTAGGCATTACCCCTCCAAAGGCGGACAAACGTGGAATAGCGCCGGGCACACAGGCACACCGGCTACATACTACCGGCCCTATTATGCTCCCCGCCGCGCCCCGCGTCCAGTTCTGCCTTCAGCTAGAATTCGTCCAGCAGCCAGAATACCGACGCGCTCGACGCGAACATCGCCTCGAGGTCAGCGAACGTCACGGCGTCAGCCAGCGGGCGCACCATCATCCGGCGGTCGTCCATCTCGTTCAGCGTGGCGCCGAAGAGCGACTCTATAGCCGACGAGGGCGCGTCCTCGCGGGGCGCGTACACCCGCCCGCCCACCTGCCCCGGCAGCGTGATCGCCCCTGCCGAGTCGAGCAGCGCGGCGAAAGCCCCGTCGTGGCCGGGCAGGGCGCACACCTCGCAGACGGTGAACACCTGGTCGAGGCCGAAGTGCTCGCGCGCGTACTCGGGCAACGACACGTAGGCCAATGCGTAGGCAACCGGCTCACCCTCGCCCTCGTGCGCGGTGAACACCCGGCCGCCCAGGCGCTCGAGCACGTAGGCCCACTTGCGGGCGATGAACTCGCGCCAGTAGACCTCGTCGCGCACGAAGGCAAGGGGCCGCCCGGCGTTGTACGCGGCGTAGATGCGGGCAATAACGTCCCAGTCAGGCTCGCGGCCCTCGCGCACGGTGTACGGACCGCTGTACCGCTGCCGGTCGAACTGCACCAGGCCGCGGCGGTACGGGCTGCCCATCAGGCGGTAGCCCAACCTTTCGTATAGTTGCACTCCCATCTCGCTGGAGAACAGCAGGGCGTACTCGCAGCCCTCCGCGGCCATGGCATCGCGCAGTGCGCTCATCAGCGTGCGGGCGTGGCCCTGCCTGCGGGCGGTGTGGTGGGTAGCGACGTGCGACACGCAGCCCACGCGTCGAGGCGTGCCTGAGGCGTCGCACATCTCGCGCACCCAGTAGTGGGCCGTGGAAAGCACCTGCCCGTCCGGCCCTACGGCGATGTACGTGCGCGACAGGTAGTCGGGGTCGCTGTGCAGGGTGCGGCGCTCGATCGTGGGGTCGGAGTCGGCCCAGGTCGCGAGCCACAGATCGAAGACCGCGTCCTCGTCCTCGGCCAGCATCTGCCTGTATATGGCGCCGTTTGCCATGCCCGTCCTCTGATACGTGATGCGTGATACGTGAACTCGCCTGAGTACCGATGCCAATTCCGCACTACCCACTAAGGATGTAGCTCACGCATCACGCATCACGCATCTGCGCTACAGCTTCACGATCGTCACGCCCTCGCCCCCGGCCTCCAGCGGGGCGGTCTCGACCGCCTTGACCGCGGGGTGGTTCTTGAGGAAGTCGCGCATGGCCTTGCGCAGCGCGCCTGTGCCCTTGCCGTGGATGATGCGCAGGAACGGCATCCCCACCAGCGTGGCCTCGTCCAGCCGCCTGTCGATCTCCTCGATGGCCTCCTCGGCCCGCCAGCCGCGGAAGTCGTACTCCATCGGCGGAGCGGCGGTCGGCATCGAGGGCGCGCTCCTGCCCCGTGCGGCCGATGCCGCCTCTCTCGACGCGGCCTCGACCCTGGCGGTACGCCTCAGGGCAAGGCCCGACGAGGGCACGCGCATCTTGAACGCCCCTACCTGCACTTCCACCTGCCCGTCGTTTCCGGGGGCCGCCACAACCTCGCCCTCGGCGCCCAGGCTCTGCACGAATACCACGTCGCCGGGGGCGAGGGTGTGCGGCGTCTCGTCGGGGCGGGCGGCGCCGCGGCGCTGCTGGTGGGCGCGGTTGCGCTCCTTGCGCTGCTGCTGCGCCTTCTCCCGCAGGTCGCGGTCCATCTGCTCGGCCTGTATCTGCGCCTGCGTGACCCACTGCCGCGTCAACCCCTCTTCCGACGTGGCGACCAGTCCCGCTTCCACGCGCCCGCGCAACTTGCGCAATTCGGCGCGCATCTCCTCAAGCTCGCGCTCCATAGCGGCGCGGGCCTCCTCGGCCGCGCGCGCCTTGATCTCCTCAACCTCGGCGAGGTGGCGGTCGAGTTCCTCGGTGCGCTGCTCGACGCCCCGGCGTGCCGACTCGGCG
>DASTEB010000044.1:0-9348 GCA_035710025.1 Chloroflexia bacterium | reverse complement strand
CCCCAGGCCCTTTATTTTTGACTCCCCTCTCCCCGCGAATTGGGGAGAGGGGTCGGGGGTGAGGGGTCTCGCGCTGCCCTGGGGGCGGGGGATTGCCCCGGTCGGGGTGCGCGAGGGCGTAGTCCCTCAAAGATCGGCTAGCCAAACGGCCCAAAATACGGCAAAATATAGTGGCTGAAATCGCGGGCGGTCGCGCCGCGCCTTCGGCCGCACTCATTCTTGTTCTTGATCTCCGAGGGAGGCACCTTTGCACATAGTCGTTACCGGCGGCGCGGGCTTCATTGGCTCGCACCTGTGCGACGCCCTGCTGGCGCAGGGGCACACTGTCACCGCCATTGACAACTTCATCACGGGCAACCGCGACAACATCGCGCACCTGGGCGAGCACCCCGCTTTCCGGCTTGTCGAACACGACATCCTTCGCCCGTTCGACACGCCCGAGATAGAGGCCGCCGGGCGGCCCGACGCGGTGTTCCACCTGGCAAGCCCTGCCTCCCCCGCCGATTTCGCCCGCATCCCGCTGGAGATCGCGCTGATAAACTCGACCGGCACGTACAACGTGCTGGAGTATGCCGCCCGGCACGGCGCCCGCTATCTTATCACCTCGACGTCCGAGGCATACGGCGACCCCGACATCCACCCCCAGAGCGAGACGTACAACGGCAACGTGAGCACGACCGGCCCCCGCGCCTGCTACGACGAAGGCAAGCGTTTCTCCGAGGCGATCACGTCGATCTACGTGCGCGAGCGCGGGCTGGACGGGCGTATCGTGCGCATCTTCAACACCTACGGCCCGCGCATGAACCCGCAGGACGGGCGGTCGGTGCCCAACTTCATTACCCAGTCACTGCGCGGCGAGCCGATTACGATCTACGGCGACGGCTCGCAGACGCGCTCGTATTGCTACGTGAGCGACATGGTGGCCGGGTTGATGGCGGTCATGTTCGCCGGGCCGGACGCGACCGGCACCATCTACAACGTGGGCAACCCCGACGAACGCACGATCAAGGCCTTCGCCGAGATCATACGCGACCTGTGCGGCTCGTCCTCCGAGATCAAGTACCTGCCCGCCCTGCAGGACGACCCCACGCGCCGCTGCCCCGACATCACCCGCATCAGCACCACCCTGGGCTGGCAGCCCACCGTCACCCTCGAAGAGGGGCTGAAGCAGACGATAGAGTGGTTTCGCACGCACGCCGACCTGCGTGCGGGTGCGCTGTAGGAGACTAGGCCGAAGGTAGAAGGCAGTAGGCAGAGCGTTATGCGTGAAATTGTGGGAGGCGGTGGGGGGATCGCGGCGGGGCATCGCCCGGCGGCTAAAGCCGCGGGCTACAATTACGAAGTCCGGCCTGCGCCGGACTGTCTCATCCAGAAAGTTTGCCTGCATTTGGGCACGATCTCGCGCCAAGATGGCCGGCACGCAAGTGCCCGGCCGCAGTCGCCGCAGGGCGACTTCGTAACTGTAGCCCGCGGTTTCAACCGCCGGGCGTTCTTCGGACGCATACTCAATCCACCCGACGGACACCATATCCGCCGGGCGATGCCCCGCCGCAACCTACTCACCGCACACGCGGTCACACCCACGCTAACCCACTGATGGCACGCACTCTCCCTCGCAGAACACCTCTCCTCGGGCGGATTCCCTACCGCCCGTGGGTGTTGGCGCTCGCGCTCGCGCTGGCGGTGCTGGCGGGGGCCGCGCCGCCTCTCCTGAGCTTGGGTGTGGTGGTGGGCGCGGTCGCCCTGTTCGTGCTGCTCAAGTGGCCGGTGTGGGGGGCATATGCGCTCGTGTTGTCGGTGCCTGTGCAGCAGACGGTGCGCCTGCCGGGCGGGGTCACGTTCACACAGCTTCTGTTCGTGCTCGTGCTGGGAATCTGGTTCGCGTGGATGTCGATCAGGGGCGACCGGCGGCTCATGCTTACGCCTATAGTCGTCACGCTGGTCTTCTTCCTCACCGCCACGCTGCCTAGCCTGTGGGGTACCGCATCTCTGCCCGAGAGCCTGGCCGAGGTCGCGCGCTGGTCGGTGACCATCCTGTCCTATGTGGTCATCATCAACTCGGTGCAGACGCGGCGGCAGATGAACGGGCTGATCGTGGTCATGCTGATCGCGGGCATGTCGGAGTCGATATTGGGATTAGTGCAGGCGTACACCGGCATCGGGCCTGAGAGCTTCGGTACCGAGGGGGGCATTTTGCGCGCCTACGGCACCATCGGCGCTCCCAACTCGTTCGCGGGCTACATCAACATGAGCGTGCCCCTCGCGCTGGCCCTGTCGTTCTACTTCTGGGGCCGCTGGGCCGCCGAGCGCAAGGCCGCCCACGTGCTCGACCGACCCTCCTTCGTCACCTGGGAGCGGCTGCGCGCGCCCATCCTCATGTCGGGCGTGTTCATGGTGCTGTTCTGGACGATGGTCACAACCCTGTCGCGCGGCGCGTGGGTGGGGCTGGCGCTCGGCGTGCTCGTGATGGTGTTCGCCCTGGGCAGGCGCGCTTCGGGAGCCATCGCGCTCATCGTGGCGGGGGCGGCCGCGCTGGTGCTGCTGGCCGCGGTTAACGCTCTGCCGCCCGCCGTGTCGGAACGATTCGAGCAGCTTGTGACGCAGATAGCGGTGTTCGATCCACGCGGCGTCACGCCCAATCCGGACAATTACGCGCTGGTCGAGCGCATGGTACACTGGCAGGTGGCGGGCAACATGTTCCTGGAAAGCCCGTGGACCGGGGTGGGCATAGGCAATTTCAACACGTTGTTCAACACCTACGGCGTGCAAGGCTGGATATACCCGCGCGGCCATGCCCACAACTACTACCTGCACCTGCTGGCCGAGGTGGGCGTCGTGGGCTTTCTGGGCTACATGAGCATGTTAGTGACGTCGTTCGTGGTTGGCTTCCGGGCGCTCGCCCGGGTGCGCCGCATCGGCGACACCTACGGCGAAGCAGTGGTGATCGGCGCGCTGGGCATCCTGACCACCTTCGCCGCGCACAACTTCTTCGAGAACCTGCACGCCCTGAACATGGGCATACACTGGGCGGCGGCGCTGTCGCTGTTCACGCTGGCCTGGCTGCGCTCGCCTGGAACAACGCCCACCGATGAGAGGAGTAGCGCCTGATGGCCGCACGCTGTCTTGTAACCGGAGCCGCCGGGTTCATCGGCTCGCACCTGGCCGAGGGTCTGCTTGCCGAGGGGCACGAGGTCGTGGGCCTCGACGCCTTCATCCCGTATTACCCGCGAGAAGTAAAAGAAGCCAACATCGCGGGCCTGCGCGGCACGCCCGGCTTCACCTTCCACGAGCTTGACCTGCGCAGCGACGACCTTTCGGCGGCGCTGGAGGGCGTGGAAACGGTGTTCCACCTGGCGGCGATGGGCGGGCTGCTCCTGTCGTGGACCAACTTCGACCTGTACATGACGTGCAACATCCAGGGCACCCAGCGGCTGCTGGAGGCCGTGAGGAAGGCGGGCACCGTACGCCGCTTCATCCACGCCTCGACCTCCAGCGTGTACGGCGCGGACGTGACCGGGCCTGAGACCACTACGCCCCGGCCCGTGTCGCCCTACGGCATCACCAAGCTCGCGGCAGAACACCTGGTGCTCACCTATGACCGCCAGTTCGACGTGCCCTCCACGCTGTTGCGCTACTTCTCGGTGTACGGCCCGCGCCAGCGCCCCGACATGGGCTATTACATCTTCATCGACAGCATCCTGCACGGCAAGCCGATTACCGTGTTCGGCGACGGCAACCAGCTTCGGGGCAATACCTACGTGACCGACATCGCCCGCGCCACGATGCTGGCCGCCGAGCGCTTCGAGCGCGGCTCGATATACAACCTGGGCGGCTCGGAGGAGATCAGCGCGAACCAGGTGATCGCCCTGCTGGAGGAGATAACGGGCAAGAAGGCCGACGTACGCCACGGCCCCGAGCGCCCCGGCGAGCAGCGCCGCGCCCTGGCCGACACCACCCTGGCCCGCGAGCGGCTCGGCTTCACGCCGCAGATGCCTCTGCGCGAGGGGTTGGCCCGGCAGGTCGAGTGGCAGAGGCTTGGCCGGTAATTGAAGGCGGCGGATATGACCCGACAGCATCTACTCCTACTGCACGGAGCGCTCGGCGCCGGCGACCAATTCGCTCCTATCGTACCCCTCCTTCGCGATAGATATGACTTGCATCCGCTCGACTTTGAGGGCCACGGATCTACCCCCTTGCAGCCCCGCCCGTTCGCCATCGAGCACTTCGCCTCGAACGTCTACGAATATCTCACCCGGCACGGCATCGAGGGCGCTAACATATTCGGCTACAGTATGGGCGGCTACGTTGCCTGCACGCTGGCTATGCAGCACCCTCACCTTGTGAGGAGCATCGCCACCCTGGGCACCAAATTCTACTGGGACCAGGAAGTAGCCAGGCGTGAAGTAGGCTACCTCGACGTTGACAAGATCGCCGCGAGAGTACCTCATTTTGCCCGCGCCCTCGCCGAGCGCCACACCGCCGCCGGGTGGGAGACCGTCGTCAACCGTACCGCCGACCTGCTCTGGTCCCTGGCCGAGCGCGGCGGACTGAGAGCCAACGACCTGGCCGGGCTGGAGCACCCTGTGCGAGTGATAGTGGGCGACCGCGATTCCACAGTCAGCGTCGCCGAAGCCCACGACGTCTACCGCGCCCTTCCCCACGGCGAGTTGGAAGTCCTCCCCGGCACCCCTCACCAGCTGGACAAAGTCTCCCCGGAGCGCCTGGTCTACTCTCTCACGCAGTTCTTCGGTTAGTTATCGGCCGCTGTGAGATGCCCTAACCGAGCTGCGCGGGGCGCTTGACGAAGAAGGGCGGGCTGGTGTGCAGGGTGTAGTTGGCCTTGGTCTCGAGGTAGGCTACGATGATCACGCCGAGCCACAGCGTGCCCACCAGGTAAGCCCCCGCCACGTCGGACGGCCAGTGGTGGCCCATGTACACGCGTGACGGCCCGACGAGCAGCACCAGCCCACCCAGCGTGCCCAGCAGCCAGGTGCGGAACCACTTCTCCTTCAGGTGCGTGTAGACCAGGTAATACAGGAAGCCGTAGAAGGTCACGTAGTGTACGACGTGGCCCGACGGGAAGCTCGCTTCTTCCAGGTCGCTGATCACGCGCACCAGGTCGCGCGTAGGTCGGGGCCGCAGCACCCGCGTCTTTATCAGGACGGTCACGAGGTCGCCCGACCAGGTTGACACTGTGAACGCGCTCTCCATGCGAAAACCCGCCGCCCACATTAGAGTGGACAGCGAGGCGCGCGTGCCCACGCTGATCCAGCGCCAGCCAAGTTGGCTCACGGCGTGCATCAGCCCGTCGTAGAGACGCGACGTCGGTGTTTGCAGGAAGCGCGTGATGCCAACGTCGCCCACGAAATAGCGGTGGCGGCGGGCGTAGAAGGCCAGCGCGGCCGTGGTCCCGACCAAACCGGCGTACCCCAGCAGGAATCGCTTACCACGGTAGATAGCTTTGCGCGGCGCGACTGTGACCTTCTGCGCCTGCTGCTGTACCGCCGCGGTGACCTGCTGGGTCGTGTGCTTGACCTGCTCGGTGGTGTGCCTGGCCGTCTCGACCACTGCGTGGGCAGCCTGCGCGGGCGGCGCTTTCGCCCCATTCGGATGAGGGGGCGCGCCGGGAGCCTCGGGCGCGGGCCTGACTTCGGGAGCGACCGCTACGGCGGCCGCGGCAGGCCGGTCATTCGGAACCGAATGGACGTCTACCTCGCCTACCGGGAGCGAGTGGCTGTCCTCGATGATCGTGACGTCGACGTCCTGCTCGTCCGGCTCGGCCGCAGGCTCGTTCGCGCCGCTGTAGAGGGCAGGGGCGTCGCTCGGGTTATCGGGGTTATTGGGCTTGTCGGGGTAATCGGGTGGTGGTGTCATGGACATGTGAGTTTGGTAAGGGGCGGTCGTCGGGCTCTCATAAAGGTAGGGCAACAGGGGCAGGGGTGCAAGTAGTATGCCAGCGGAGCAGAGCGGTCTGGCGGCGGCACGCAGATTGCGTACGCGCGTAATACCATCGAAAATACGGCGGGATATGCGCTCGGACGGCTCTTTTGGCACGTCACTTGCTCTTTATCTCGGCGGCGACAATGGTCGCCTGAGGCCGACCTATCAGCATAGCGAGGCTATAGTAGGAGGTAAGAGACATGACAAGTTGGAACCGAGGACGAGAGAACGAGAACATCGGCGAGCAGCAATTGAACGACACGGACCCCGGGAACAACCTCGAGGGCGCTGCCCGCAAGGTTGGTGGAGAGATCGAGCAGGGCATCGACAACGTCGGTGACACCCTGACAGGCAAGCAGCGCGACCTCAAGGGCACACAGCGCGACCGCGGCGCCGAAGCCGGCGAGTGGGTCGAGAACCGCGGCGAAGATATGGAAAACGCGGCCGACCGCGCAGGCGACTGGATCGAGAACCGCGGCGAGGACATCAAGCGCAAGACAGACTAACGCCCGCTGGGCGCATTCGCACCACGCATCATTCACCCAGCAGCAACAACGCCCCATCGCAGCAGCGTTGGAGAGAAGCATCGAAGCCACATCGCGACCACATTGGAGAGAAACACCGTAGTCACGTTTAAGCCGCATCGTAGTTACGTCAGAGCCGCATCGTAGCCAGGGCGTGTTGCAAGAAGAAAGAGGACGGGGCCGTACTCCCGTCCTCTTTCTTCATCCCTTTTTGTGGCGCCCCGGGCTTACCGGCCGTAGCCGTAGTTGGGCGCTTCCTTGGTGATGGTGACGTCGTGCGGGTGCGACTCTCGCAGGCCCGCGTTCGAGATGCGGATGAAGCGGGCGTTGCGCTTGAGCGTCTCGATGTCTGCCGCGCCCAGGTAGCCCATGCCGCTGCGCAGGCCGCCCACCAACTGGTACAGCAGGGCAGAGATGGGGCCTTTGTACTGCACGCGGGCCTCGATACCCTCGGGCACCAGCTTGCTGATGCTGTCCACCTCGTGCTGGCCGTAGCGGTCCTTGGAGTAGGAGCGCTGCTTCATCGCGCCGAGAGAGCCCATGCCCCGGTACTCTTTGAAGCGCTCGCCCTGGTAGAGGATGATCTCGCCGGGGCTTTCGTCTACCCCCGCGAGCAGGCTGCCCAGCATGACCGTATCGGCGCCCGCCGCGATGGCCTTGGCGATGTCGCCCGAGAACTGGATTCCCCCGTCCGCGACGACCGGCACGCCCCTGTCGCGGCACACCTTGTACGCCTCCCACACGGCGGTGATCTGCGGCATCCCCGCGCCGGACACCACGCGGGTGGTGCAGATGGAGTTGTGGACGATAGCATTGTTCGCGATGAAGCTGTGGGAGTCGCACTCAACCTCGATGTCGTACACCGGCACGACCAGCGATGTTGCAGCTTCGCGGCCCAGCGGCTTGATCACGCCGTACGATTCGGTGTTGCGCCGAGCGTGGGTGCGGCTGAGACGTGCGCGGTAGCTCTCGGACAGTTGGTACTCCTTGCCCTTGATCTTGCCCAGGCCGGCCTTTCCATGAGTCTCCAGGTTGGGCAGCGCGCCGTACAGCCTGTGGCAGAGAAGCGCGAACAGCTCGACGAGGCGAGGAGAAGTGTTCGTGAACTGCAGCCTCTCGCCCTCGGGCATGGCCCCGTCGCTATCCACCAGGCCGTCAAGCAAGCCGCGCAGATAGTCGTCGTTGGTTGCGAAGTAGCGACCAGGTAGCGCTTTCTCGGTGCGCTTGCCGAACTGCGCGAGCAACGTTGCCCACTGCTTGGAGTAGAGCCGCACCAGCAGAACGTTGTGGCGTCCCCGAGGTTGGTAGATGCGAGGGTACTTGCCCGTTATCTGCTCCAGAGTCTGAGCCAGCTTATGCGCGATGGCACTCTCCTTCGCTGAGAACGACCATTCGGCGAAGCCCATGCTGCTGTGCTTGTAGGTGAACAGGCGGGCGGTGCCGTCACCAAGAAAAGTACCGAATAGATAGCCCAGCCCGTAACTGGCCGGGATGCGGGTATTGTAAGGCTTAAGGTATCGGGCACGCTCGCTGAATTCCGTAAGGTCAATCTCGAAGGTGTCGGGCAGCTTCCATTCAATATTGCGCGGGAACAGGAACACGTCCTGCTCCATGCTGCCTACCTCTTTCCAGGTGAAGCGCGAGCGCTTGGGGGTGGTCTTCTGCTGTCGCGCGAGGTGGTAGGCATAGCCACGGGCGACCAAGGTAGATGCGCTGACCCTGTTGAGGTCACCCACCCAGTGCTGGTGATCGGCCGTGCACACTGAGGGCTTATAGAAGCCTGTGTGCTTGTATCGCATTGTCGGGCGGTAACCGGTCAAAACGCTGGCGCGCACACGCACCGGCTTTCCGTCCCTGTTGATCACCCAGTCGCCCGCCTGCACGTCCTCGATGTTCTTGTACGTCATGTTGGCCATGAGCACCCGCGTGCCCCCCGCGAAGCAGCCCGGGCCCATGCCGACCTTGACCGAGTCGGCGCCGGCATCGATCAGGGCCAGTGTGCCCTTCGCGGTCGCAATGTTGCCTGCCACTGTAGGGATGTTGTGGGCGGCTTTGATTCGGCGTACCGTCTCGATCACGCCGCGGGTGTGCCCGTGCGCTGTGTCGACCACCAATGCATCTACGCCCGCCTCGATCAGCGCGGCCGCGCGCTCCAGGCTGTCGGGGCCGACGCCCACGGCCGCCGCCACGCGCAGGCGGCCTTTCTCGTCCTTGGTGGCGTTGGGATACTGGGTCTTCTTCTGGATGTCTTTGACGGTGATGAGGCCCATCAGGATGCCGCCGTCGTCCACCACCGGCAGCTTCTCGATCTTGTGGCGGCGCAGGATGCTCTGGGCCTGCTCCAGCGTGGTGCCGAGCGGGGCCGTGACCAGCGGAGCGTGCGTCATGAAATCGGAGATGGACCGGTCGTAGTCGCCCGCCTCGGCGAAGCGGATGTCGCGGTTGGTGAGGATGCCTACAAGCTGCTCGCCTCGCGTGATGGGCACGCCCGAGATGTGGTAGTGCGACATCAGGTCGATGGCATCGCGCAGGGGGCGGTCAGGTTCCAGCGTGATCGGCTCCACGATCATCCCCGCCTCCGAGCGCTTGACCTTGTCCACCTCGCGGGCCTGGTGCTCGATAGGGATGTTGCGGTGGATCACGCCGATGCCGCCTTCGCGGGCCATCGCGATGGCCATGCGCCCCTCGGTGACGGTGTCCATGGCGGCCGAGACGATGGGGATGTTGAGGGTGATGTTGGGCGTGAAGCGCGTTGCCGTGGAGATGTACTCGGGCGTGGGCAGCACCTCCGAATAGGACGGCACGAGCAGCACGTCGTCGAAGGTAAGGCCCTGGAGGCCGAACTTGTATTCGTCCGACCCCGGCTCGGGCTGGCGGGCGGGCT
>DASTEB010000043.1:0-3984 GCA_035710025.1 Chloroflexia bacterium | reverse complement strand
GTATTACACAGAGCGCCCCACCGCAGCCGGAGCGGCAATTACTCACGCACACACCGGCCCTGCGGCCGGACCCACGGATACCAAAGGAGGAAATCGAACGTGAAACGGAAGATAGTTGCGCTGGCAGCCGTCATGCTGCTGAGCGCTGTGCTCGCTGCCTGCGATAGCGGCCCCGCTGCCACGCCCACAACCGGCGTCGCGGACACCCCCACGCCGGGCGCCGGCACCACCACCGGCCGTAAGGTGGTCGTAAGCTCGAAGAACTTCACCGAGGAGTTCCTGCTCGGCGAGATGTACGCGCTGATGCTGGAGGACGCCGGGGTGCCGGTCGAGCGCAAGCTGAACCTGGGCGCGACCGATATCGCCCACGGCGCGATGCTGCGCGGGGGCGAGCAAAACGGCATCGATATCTACCCCGAATACACCAGCACCGGCCTCACCGTAGTGCTGCAAGAGGAACCGGTGTTCGACCCCCAGAAGGTGTACGAGCAGGTGAAGGCGGGCTACAAAGAGCAGTTCCAGATGACCTGGCTCGACCCCTCGCCCTTCAACAATCCGCAGGCTTTTGTTACCACGCAGGAGAACGCCGACAAGTTCGGCCTGAAGTCCCTGGCCGACATGTGCGCCAAGGCGGGCGAATTGCGAGTGTCGGTGATCGCCGAGTTCCGCGACCGCGCCGACGCCTTCCCGCGCCTGCAAGAGGTGTACGGGGCGTGCGACTTCAAGGAGCTTAAGGTGATGGCGCCCGAGCTATTCTACCCGACTCTGCTGAACAAGGAGGTCGAGGTGACCCAGGCGTTCAGCACCGACGGGCCTATCGCGGGCAACAATCTCGTGCTGCTGGAGGACCCGCAGAATTACGGCCTGCCCTACAACGTGGCCCCGGTGGTGCGCGACGACGTGCTGCAGATGTACCCGCAGATCGCCGACGCGCTGAACAAGCTCGCGCCCAAGCTGACTAACGAGGTCATCTCGGGCCTCAACTGGGAGGTTGACGGCGAGAAGCGCGAGTACGCCGACGTTGCGAAGGAATACCTCCAGCAAGAGGGGCTTATCAAGTGAGCCGGGGGCGCGAGCGCAGGACGGGACAGCCGGGCAGGGGCTAGCCATGCGCGACGTCTTGCCCGGCCGGGTCGAGCAGCCCGACGCCGACCTGCCCATGCTCGATACCTACTCCGATCCCCCGGCAATAGTGTTCGAGCACGTCACCAAGCGCTTCCCGAGGGCGAGCGTGCCCGCCGTGGAGGATGTGAGCCTGGAGGTCGCGCCGGGCAGCCTCGTGGTGCTGTTCGGGCCGTCGGGCTGCGGCAAGACCACCCTTCTCAAGATGGTCAACCGGCTTTACGAGCACGACTCGGGCCGTGTGCTGGTCGAGGGGCGGCAGGTACGCAGCTTCAAGGCGACCGACCTGCGCCGCCGCATTGGCTACGTCATCCAGAACACCGGCCTGTTCCCCCACATGACCGTGGCCCGCAACATCGGCACGGTGCCCGAATTGCTGGGCTGGGATAAGGAGCGAATCGAGCGGCGGGTGGACGAGCTGCTCCGGCTGATCGGCCTGTCGCCCCAGGAGTACCGCGAGCGCTACCCCGCGCAGCTTTCGGGCGGACAGCAGCAGCGCGTGGGCCTCGCGCGGGCCATGGCGGGCGACCCCTCGATCATGCTGATGGACGAGCCGTTCGCCGCTATCGACAACATCACCCGGCGCCGCCTGCAGGACGAGCTGCTCAACATCCAGGCGAAGGTGCGCAAGACCATCCTGTTCGTGACGCACGACATCGACGAGGCGCTGCGCCTGGCCGACCGCATGGCGGTGATGCGGCGCGGCCGAATCGTGCAGCACGGCACGCCCCTCGAGATCATGTCGCGCCCGGCCAACGACTTCGTGGCCGATCTGCTCGGCTCGGACGACGTGCTGCGCCGCCTGAGCCTGCTGAGCCTGCGCAGCGTCATGGCCCCTCTGAATGGGAGCATGCTGCCGGGCGATGTGCCGTCGCTGCCCGGCACGGCGAGCGTGCGCGACGCGATCAACCTCCTGCTGTGCGGCGAGGGTGATATGGTGGTCGTTACGGGTGCGGGGGGCGAGCCGGTCGGTGTGGTCGACACGCGGGCTATCCGCCGCGCCGCCCAGGGCGAGCACGCTTAGCAATCGGGCGGGCCATGGACTACCTGATCTACAACTGGGACCGCGTGTGGCCGCGCATCCTCGAGCACCTGATGGTGAGCGGGTTGTCGCTGGCCTTCGCGCTGGCGATATCGCTGCCGCTGGGCCTGCTGCTCAACCGCAGGCAGGCGCTTGGCGGGCCTGTGCTCGTGGTGCTCGGCACCATCTATTCCATCCCGAGCCTGGCGCTGCTGGCGCTGCTCGTGCCGTTCGTGGGCATCGGCCTGCAGCCGGCTGTGATCGCGCTGACGGCTTACGCGCTGGTGGTGCTTGTGCGTAATACCATGGTCGGCTTCAACAACGTCGACCCTGCTGTGAAAGAGGCGGCGACCGGCATGGGTATGAGCGGGCGGCAGATGCTGTGGCGCATCGAGGTGCCGCTGGCGCTGCCCGTGGTGGTGGCGGGCATTAGGATCGCCGCGCTGTCCACCATCGCGCTGACGGCCGTGGCGGGCCTCGCGGTGGGGGCGGGCGGGCTGGGGCAGATACTCAAGGAGGGGATCAACAACCCCTCGAAGCTGTACGCCGGGGTGATCAGCATCGCGGCGATAGCCATCGTGACCGACGGGCTGTTTCGCCTGCTGGAGCGCACCGTGAGGGTGCCGCGGTGACGCCGGGGCGGGAGGGCTGAGGGGCGATGGACACCTTCCGGTTGGCCGTCGAGTATGCGCTGGACCCGCGCAGCGGCTTCATGTCCGCGCTAGGGCGGCACCTGCAGCTTAGCCTGGTGGCGCTCGGAATCGCTGCGCTCATCGGTGTGACGCTGGGCATTGTGGCGAGCAGGTGGAGGCCTGCTGCGCTCGTGCTGGACAACGCGGCGGGAATCGTGCGCGTGATACCGGCGCTGGCCCTGCTGTTCATGCTGATACCGCTGCTGGGCACGGGATTCGCGCCCTCGGTGGTCGCCCTCACAGTGCTGGCGATACCCCCGCTGCTGATAAACACCGAGGCGGGGATGAGCGCGGTCGCGCCCGCGATACTGGAGGCGGGGCGCGGCATGGGCATGACCTACCCGCTGCTGCTGTGGCGAGTGCAGCTGCCGCTCGCCCTTCCTGTGATGCTGGCGGGGGTGCGAATCGCGGCGCTGGAGGTGCTGGCGAGCGCCACGCTGGCGACGTTCATCGGCGGCGGGGGCCTGGGCGACTTCATCTCCAGCGGGCTGTCGCAGAGCAAGACGTACATCCTGCTGGTGGGCGCTGTGCCGGTGTCGCTGATGGCTGTGGGCACCGAGATAGGGCTGGGCTACCTGCAGAGGCGGCTGCTGCGCCACAGGCAAGAGGCCGCGGTCGCCGCCCCCGCGATGTAAGCGCCGGGCACGAAGAAGCCCCTCTCGACAAGGAGAGGGGCTTCCGATTCGGGGAGGCTATTTTACCCGTTTGATGATGTGGTAGCCGTAGGGGCTGGTGGCGGGGTCGTAGTCGGCCACGCCGATCTCGCCCACATCAAGGGTGAAGCCGACGTTGCCGAAGGCAGGGACCATCCCCTCGCGAGGATACTCGCCCTCGGCAGGCTCAATGCCGGTGTTGGACATACCGTAGATGCCGGGAGCCGCGTCGTCGGTATTGGCGGCTACCAGCTGGTCGAAGTCGGCGCCGCCCTTGGCCTGGTTGTACAGGTCATAGGCCAGCGTGCGCGCCTGATCTTGCGTGCGGCCGGACGCCTTCGGGGGAGCGCTCCCGCCGAAGCCGACGGCGTCCTTGAAGCCGATAAGGATGTGCTGCACCTGGATGTGGTCGGCCTGTGGCCCGCCGCGGCCGGAGCCTGCCTGGGGTGTCGCGCCTGAGCCGGTGTTAGTGTTCACGTTCGGTCCTCCGCCACAA
>DASTEB010000042.1:0-5439 GCA_035710025.1 Chloroflexia bacterium | reverse complement strand
GGAGATGGCAGCGAAAGAGTTGCAGCGGGAAGCACGGGCCGGGCGGCTCGACGGCGAAGCTGTGAACGCGGTGCTAGCCGCCGCGGGCCACCGGGTGCGAGCGAAACGGCACGAGTGGCCAGCGGGGTTGAGCGAGAGGCAAGTCGAGGTATTGCGGCTTATTGCTCGCGGCCATTCGATACGAGAAATCGCCCGAATCCTGACTATCTCCGAGAAGACCGCCGATAACCACATTCAGCACATCTACAACAAGATCAGCGTATCTACCCGCGCCGCTGCAACCCTCTTTGCCATGCAACACAATCTGGTCAACGATATAGAGCACATCGCGACTGAAAGATAGGGAGATTTCCCTATGTGCTCACCTCTCGCGACCTCTAGGATAAGCCCAGGATCGAATGCTCCTCAGCAGTTGAACGAGATTCGATCCCGGTACATTCTGATAGGAGGTAATCGAGATGGTGACGATTGGGACAAAGGCCGGGGCTGGCGTAGCTGAGGTCAACGGTACGAAGCTGTACTACGAGTTGCGCGGCAGCGCCCTGAATCCGAAGCGGGTCCCGGTGCTGTTCATTGCCGGAGCAACCGGAGACGCCGGACACTTCGACAGGGTCGCCGACCTGCTGGCAGACGAGTTTATAGTGTTGACCTATGACCGCCGGGGGAACTCGCGCAGCCCTCGCCCTGCAGGCTGGGACAGCACATCGACCGACGAACAGGCAGATGATGCCGCCGCGCTGCTCAAGGCGCTGAACCTGGCGCCCGCCGCGGTATTCGGGAGCAGCAGCGGAGCGATTATCGCGCTGAATCTCGCCATCCGCCATCCCGAAGCGGTGCGTGGAACGATCCTGCACGAGCCCCCTCTCATGTCAGTGCTGGCCGAGCCGGAACAGACAATGGGCTACACTCGGTCAATTGTAGAGCGTGGCATGGCCGCCGGAGGGCACCGCGGCGCGGTCGAAGCTTTCGCGCGCTTCGCCGCCGGGGACGCCGCCTTTGAGGCATTCGACCCCGACTTGAAGGAGCGAATACTAGGTAACGGCGAAACCCTGTTCGGGGTGGAATTCGGAGCTTTTGAAGCGTACCATCCAGACGATACCACGCTCGCCTCTGTGAAACCACCCGTTGAAGTCATGGCGGGGGCCGAGAGCGCTCCCTTCTTCCTCGAGGCCGCACAATGGCTGGCCCGACACCTGAACACCCGGCTGATCACAATACCAGGGGCACACACCCCTTATCATGACTGCCCGCAGGAATTGGCCGATGCTATCAGGACATTCCTGCAACGCGTAAATTGAACGGCACTCCAGTTCTGTGTACTGAAGCCGAAGAAGGGCGGGAGCCCGCGTCAGGACTTCCCGAAGGCGAACATGAACGACCCCCGGCAGGCAAGCTCGCCGTCCACGGTGGCCTCGCCGATGCCCTGGCCGATGGGGCCGCGCAGGCGGGTCATGGTGACTTCGAGGCGGAGGGTGTCGCCGGGCACGACCTGGCGCTTGAAGCGCACCTCGTCCACCCCGGCGAAGAAGGCTATCTTGCCGCGGTTCTCGGGCATACCGAGCACGGCCACCGCGCCTACCTGGGCTATCGCCTCGATGATGAGCACGCCGGGCATGACCGGGTACTCGGGGAAGTGGCCCTGGAAGAAGTACTCGTTGATCGTGACGTTCTTGATGCCCACGGCGCGCTTGCCCCACTCCATCTCGATGATCTTATCGACCAGCAGGAAGGGGTAGCGGTGGGGGATGATCTTCTGTATTTCGGCGCTGCTCAGGGTGGTGGGCAGGCTGTCGAGGTTGGTGGGGGTTTCTGTCTGGTCGGACATAGGATCTCCTTGAGTTACATACGTGGGTGGGAAATAAATCCCCGGCATTGTCTACCTATTTCGCCCGGCGGATAAATCCGCCGGGCGATGCCGGGCCCCGAACTCTCCACCGAATACCAGCGCTAGCCTGGGATTCGCTCCAACACGCCCTACCCCGACTTCTCCAGCATATCCTGTATCGCCTTCAGGCGGTCTACCAGGTCGAGCAGGGGCTGGGGGGCTAAGTCCCGGCCGCCCACGTCGTACACCCGGACCGATTTGGTGCGGCCGTCCTGCGTGACCGTCACTGTATAGATGAAATCGTCGGCCACGTTCCCACTATTATACTCATCCTGCAGGTTGAAGAAGTCCGACTTGTCGATCAGGCCGAGCAGCTCGTCGTAGCGGTCCACGTCGAGGGGCGTGACCACGCCGGGCCTACCCATGCGCTGGTCGGTCAGGGTGGCCTCGCCCTTCGGGTTGATCTCCATGCGCTTCATCACGCCCGCGATGCCGCCCGACGTCTCGAACACGATGGTAGTCTCGGCGGACGCACCGGTAGTAGGCGTAGCGTCGGCGGGCGCTGTTGTCGATGTCGGTTCAGCGGGCGGGGTCGTGGCGGTGGGCTGGACGGCAGGCCCGGTGTCGCAGGCCGCGAGGGCCAGCAGGGCCGCGGCGAGCAGCACGCCCGCGATGATTCTCCTGGGTGCCATTACGGTGTTTCCTCCGGCAGGTTGTGTGGCTTCCACAACGTGTAGAACGGTATGATACCCGTTTTCGTTCCCGGCGGCACCCCTTGAGTGTAACCCCGCGGCGTATTGTAACGTGCCGCCGCATCCTCTCGATGCCAGGGGCGGCATAACCGACAGCTTATCAGGGCGTCCGGGCGTCTCCCCTCCCCGGCCGCTCGCCACCACTGCGCAGCGCCCGGCAGGCCTCAAGCCTCCGGGCGTTGTTCTTGCCCGGAAGTTGTGACCGTCTTTCGAGCGCTCTGTGCTTGCTGTATAATTCTATATCCGGCGCAACGGCGCGCCCTCCCCACCGCAGATGGGCGCGCCCATGCCCTACCTGCAGCGCACCTACTCACGTATCACGCATCACGCATTACCTAACGTCCCCTACCGGCGACCTCCACCCTCGACCCCCGAGCCGGAGGCAAGCGAGCAACACAATGAAGGCTGTTATCATGGCAGGCGGCGAAGGCTCCCGCCTTCGTCCTCTCACCATACGCCGCCCAAAGCCGATGGTGCCGGTGGTGGACCGCCCTGCCATCGTCCATATCATGGAGCTGCTCAAGCGCCACGGCATCACCGAGGTGGTCATCACCCTGCAGTACCTCGCCTCGGTCATACAGGAGTACCTGGGCGACGGCACCACCTTCGGCATGAAGATCCACTACACGGTGGAGGAAAACCCCCTCGGCACCGCAGGCTCCGTGCGCCAGGCGGCCGGCCTGCTCGACGAAACGTTCCTGGTCGTGTCGGGCGACGCGCTGACCGACTTTGACCTCACCGCCGCCATACACTATCACGAGCAGCAGAAGGCCGCAGCCACCATCCTGCTCAAGCGCATGCCCAACCCGCTGGAGTACGGCGTGGTCATCATGGACGACGACGGCCGCGTGCGCCAGTTCCAGGAGAAGCCAAGCTGGGGCGAGGTCTTCTCCGATACGGTCAACACAGGCATCTACGTCCTCGAGCCGAAGGTGTTCGACCACTACGACGCCGGCCAGGCGTACGACTTCTCGCACGACCTCTTCCCGCTGCTGCTGGAGAAGGAGGAGCCGATCTACGGCTACGTGGCCGAGGGCTACTGGTGCGACATCGGCTCGATCCCCGAGTACATGCAGGCCACCACCGACTACCTGGAGGGGCTGGCCAACCTGCCGCGCCTCGGCCGCGAGACCGAGCCAGGCTCGCGCATCTGGATCGAGGACGAGGTCGAGATAGCGCGCGACGCACAGATAACGGGGCCAGTGTACTTCGGGCCGGGCGTGAAGATCAAGAGCGGGGCGGTAGTGCGCGGCCCGGCGGTGATCCGCGACTTCAGCATCGTGGACAGCCGCGCCACCATCGACCGGGCGATCATCTGGCGCAACTGCTACATCGGCGAGCGGGCCGAGGTGCGCGGGGCCATCCTGCAGACACAGGTCAACGTCAAGCCGAAGGCGATGATCTTCGAGGGCGCGGTAATCGGCGACAAGACCATCGTGGGTAACGGCGCCGTGATCCACCCCAACGTGAAGATCTGGCCCGACAAAGAGGTGGAGAGCGGGGCCACAGTCACCTCGTCCATCATCTGGGGGTCGCAGGGGCGGCGCAGCCTGTTCGGGCGCTGGGGCGTGACCGGGCTGGTGAACGTCGACCTGACGCCTGAGTTCGCGGCCAAGCTGGGCGCGGCCTACGGGGGAGTACTGCCCAAGGGTGCGACGGTTACGGTCAACCGCGACAGCCACTACACCCCGCGCATGATCAAGCGCGCCCTGATCGCCGGGCTGCCCTCGGCGGGCATAAACGTGCTCGACCTGCGCAGCCAGCCGATCCCGGTGGCCCGCCACCACACGCGCGTATCGGGCGCGGCGGGCGGGGTACACGTGCGCCTGTCGCCCTTCGATGCGCGGGTGGTCGACATCAAGTTCTTCGACAGGCGCGGTCTCGACCTGGACAAGGGGACAGAGCGCAAGATCGAGGGGCTGTTCTTCCGCGAGGACTTCCGCCGGGTGTACCTGGACGATATAGGGCGCATCGAGTACGCCTCGGACGTGGAGGCGCGCTACGGGGCGGGCTACCTGGAGCACCTCGACGTGGAGGCGATCCGCAACGCCGAGGACTACAACCGCATCGCCGTGGACTACGCCAACTCCTCGCCCAGCCTGGTGCTGCCCGACCTGCTGGGGCGGCTGAACGCCGACGTGGTAGCCATCAACGCGGTGGTGCAGGAGCAGTCGCTCTACCAGACGGCCGAGGAGTTCGACGAAGGGATGGCGCGGCTCGGCGCGATCACCCGCACCCTGCACGCCGCCTTCGGGGTGAGGCTCGACACGGGCGGCGAGCGCATCTACTTCGTGGACGAGCACGGCGAAACGGTGACCGGCATGATGGCGCTGGCGGTGATGACCGAGCTTGCGCTGGCTCAGCACCACGCCATGCACGGCCCGGGCGGGATCGCGGTGGTGCCGGTGTACGCGCCGTCGGTGTTCGACACTATCGGCGAGGCATACGGGGCCGAGATCGTGCGCACGCGCTTCAACTCGTACGCGCTGATGACCGCGGCCTTGCGGCCGGGTGTGGTGATCGCGGGCGACTCGCAAGGCTCGTTCATCTTCCCCGAGTTCCAGCCCTCGGCCGACGGGTTGTTCGCCATCGCCAAGCTGATGGAGTTGACGGCGACGCGCGGGGTGCGCTTCACGCAGGCCATCGCCGAGCTGCCGCACTACGCCATGTGGTCCACGCGGGTGCCGTGCCGGTGGGAGGACAAGGGGCGGGTTATGCGCGTGCTAAACGAGCAGTACCGCGACAGCTCGTCGCGCCAGATCGACGGGGTGAAGATAGACTTCGGCCAGGGCGAGTGGGCGCTCATCCTGCCCGACGCCGACCGCCCCATCTTCCACGTCATCGCCGAGGCGGGAACGGAGG
>DASTEB010000041.1:0-18287 GCA_035710025.1 Chloroflexia bacterium | reverse complement strand
GGGGTCCGGCGGTGTATGCGACGGCAAGGTGATGAAGAAGGTTGCTCCCGCGCCTGGCGCGCTGTCCACGCTCAGGCGGCCGCCGTGTGCCTCGACGATGTTGCGGGCCATCGCCAGCCCCAGGCCGAGGCCCGGCCCCTTCGCGCCGCTCGACCCGCGGTGGAAGCGCCGGAAGATGGCTTCTTGCTCCTCAAGAGGGATGCCCGGCCCGGTGTCGTGGACTGCAAGCACGACATTGCTGCCCGACGTGCGCCCCGACAGCGTGATGGTCGTGCCGGCGGGTGTGTGGCGGTAGGAGTTTTCCAGCAGCAGGAGGATGACGCGCTCGAGCTGCGAAGCGTCGCCCTCATACGGTATGACTGCGGGGAGGTGTACGCGCAGCTTCTGCCCCTTCTCGAGCGTCCACGCGCGGGCGGCTTCGGCGGCCTGGCGGGCTACTTCGGCCAGGTTCACCGGCTCGGTCACAAGCTCGAGCGGACCCGTCTCCATCTGGTTTTGCGCGAGAAGCTGCGTTAGCATGTTGCCCAGGCGCACGACGTTGCGGTGTACATTGGCCAACAGGTCGCGCTCGTCCTCGGTGAGCCTGCCCTCGATGCGCATCCCGAGCAAGCCAAGCCCGGCGCGTATGGACGTAAGCGGGGTTCGCAGGTCGTGCGAGGTCGCGGCCATGATATCGCGGCGCTCGCGCACGGCCGCGCCCGCCTGCTCCATCAGCAGCGCGTTGTCGACGGCGAAGCCGGCGGGCATCGCGAGCCTGGTTGCCATGTCCATATCCCGCGAGGTGAATGCGGGCGGCTGCAGGCCGAGCAGGGTCATCACGCCGACGGTGCTGCCCCGAGCCTTCAACGGCACCAGTATGGCCGAGCGCACGTCAATCTCGTCCAGCAGGGCGGCGTCCTCCTCGCGGAAGGCGAGCGAGAGCGCCCAGCCCTCGGGCGCGTGCTCGATAAGCTCCTCGCGCCCGGTGAACAGCACGCGCATGACCGGGTGTGACAGGTCGGCCGTCACGGGAAACAGTCCCGTTAGCGCGGCCAGCCGCTCGGTCCACTCGGACGAGCAGTGGGCCGCGGCCGCGCGCCGCACGGGCCCGCCGCTGCTGCGCACGTCAACGATGCAGCACCCGGCCAGCCTCGAGATGGCTAGCCCGCAGAGCGCGTGGACCGCATCGTCGAGGTCGACCGCGGCCGTAAGCGCATCGGACGCCTCCCCCAGGAAGCGCTCGGCCTCGGCGTGACCGTGCTCGCCGATAGCCGCGCGGATGGCGCGCGCCAGCGCGCCAGATTCGTACGCCTGGTTGCCGAGGAGATAGTCGCGCGCCCCGGCCTGCAGGGCAACGGTCGCGGCCTGCTCGGTCTCGTGCCCGGCCAGGGCTATCACGGGGGTGTCGGGGGCGCGGCGCCGCACTTCGCGCAGGGTGCCGAGGCCCTGGCTGTCGGGGAGGAAGAGATTGAGCAACACGGCGTCGTAGCGCCGGGTGGCGAGGCATTCCAGCGCCTCGCGCAGGGTTGCCACCTGGGTAACGTCGTAGCGCTCGCGGGAGCCCTCGGCGGTTTCGGCGCTGGCCAGCGCCTTGCGGGTCTGGATTCCTCGCCGGTGGTCGCCGTCGACCAGCAAAAGCCCAACTGGCCGCCTGCTATCGGGGCGGCTCTTCAAAGTGGCGCGTGGCAGCATTGTATTGGGGACCTCAGAGTGCGACGTTGCAGACTCCGTGCCCATAGGCAGGAATGGTACATCTGTGCGATGGACAGCGCGCCCCATCTGGAGCATACTATAGGGGAAGTTGCGCCTCAGCGCAATACCTCGGACGGGGCATCTTTCGCAGCGCCGCGACCCCGCCCGGAATCTTTACTGCGAGGAAGCAGAACAATGCATCTGGTCACCTATAAGGCCAACGGGTCCGTGCACGTCGGAGTGCTCACCGGAGCCAGCGTCACCCAGGTACCGGGCGTCAACTCGATGCTCGAGTTGATAGAGGCGGGGCCTGGCGCGCTGGAGGACCTGGTGCCGGGAGTCGGCCGAACCATCCCTATGTCGCCCTCGCGCCTGCTCGCGCCCCTGCCCAGGCCGGGCAAGATCGTGGCGATCGGCCTCAACTACATGGATCACGCCCGCGAGCGGGGCGTGGAGCCGCCCAAACAGCCCCTCATCTTCGCCAAGTTCACCTCGTCGGTCACAGGCCCCGGCGCGCCCATACGCTGGGACCCGACCCTGGCCGAGAAGGTGGACTACGAGGTTGAGCTTGGGGTGGTGATAGGGCGCGAAGCACGCAACGTGAGCGAGGCCGACGCGCTGTCACACGTGTTCGGCTACACGGTGCTGAACGACGTGACCGCCCGCGACATGCAGCGGGGAGACGGCCAGTGGGTGCGCGGCAAGAGCCTCGACACCTTCTGCCCGATGGGCCCTGCCATCGTTACCGCCGACGAGATACGCGACCCCCAGACGCTCTCTATCCGCTCCAAAGTGAACGGCGAGACGATGCAGAGCGGCAATACGTCGGACATGATCTTCAGCGTGGCCGACTTGATCGCGTACATCTCGCGCTCGTTCACCCTGCACCCCGGCGACATCATCGCCACCGGCACGCCGGGCGGCGTGGGCGAGTTCCGCGACCCGCCTGTGTTCCTGCAGGACGGGGACGTGGTAACGTGCGAGATCGAGCGCATCGGCAAGCTGGAGAACCCCTGCGAGGCCTGCAAGGGCGATTAGCCCGGATTACCTCGACTTACGGGGCGAACCCGAAGACAGCATCGCGGCCTTGCCTACCCCTGGGTGGGTATGGCGCCGCCGGTTGCCGTGCGAGTTACATATCCCGTCAGGCACACCTTGTCTGCGGCTCTGCCAGATCATACAAAAGATGTATTGACAAAACTAGCTACCGGGTGCATAATTTATTCGGAAAGTAGATACCCGGTAGTTAGTTATGGTTGAGACCGTCATCCGCACGCGGACCGAGCGTGGTCCGGTACAAAATGCCCTGCTGGCGCTCCTCTCGGAGCGGCCCCGCCACGGCTATGAGCTTCGCGAGCTTTTCGGGGCTGCCCTCGAGGGCCACTGGGAACTTAACAGCGGGCAGATCTACAGCAGCCTCGACCGGCTGGCCCGCGACGGTCTCGTCGTGGAGGAAGGCATCGAGCGGGGAGGGGGGCCGGACAAGCGGCTCTGGACGCTGACCGATGCTGGCCGAGAGGCGCTTGCCAACTGGTTCGGCTCGCCCGTGCCGCGCGACTACCGCCTGCGCGACGAATTGTATCTCAAGCTGATGCTGGCGCTCGGCACCGCCCCGAAGACCGCCAGGCAGGTGCTGTGGGTGCAGCGGCGCGAGCTTTTCCGTGAATTGCACGACCTGACCGCCCGCCGCAACAAACTCGACCCGCGACGTCAACTCGCCCGCATCCTGCTGCTCGACAGCGCGATCATGCACACCGAAGCAGAATTGCGCTGGCTCGAGATGGTGGAAGCCCGGCTGGACGACATCTGGGAACAGCCGCCTCCCATGCCGCCCCCACGACGGCGAGGGCGCCCCAGAAAGGCGCCGGAGGCTTGATTTCGAACGGCTGATTCTGTTCCATTTACCCGTCCCACAGTGGACAAGGAAACAATAATGGCAATCCTGGAAGCAAACAACCTGACCCATGTATATGGGCAGGGCAGCGCCGCGGTGAAGGCGCTGGACAACGTGAATATGAGCGTCGAGCCGCAGGAGTTCGTGGCCATCATGGGCCCGAGCGGCTCGGGCAAGTCGACCCTGCTGCACCTGCTGGGCGGGCTGGATACCCCGACCCAGGGCAGGGTAGTGCTCGACGGCAAGGACCTGACGAAGCTGGACGACAAGTCGCTGACGATACTCCGGCGCACCAAGATCGGCTTCGTGTTCCAGTTCTTCAACCTGATCCCCGTGCTGACCGCGCAGGAGAACGTGGCCCTGCCGCTGGTGCTGAACGGCGCCAACGGCAACGCGACCGAGCAGGCAGCCGCCTGGCTCAAGCGAGTCGAGCTGGCCGACCGCATGGCCCACAGGCCGAGCGAGCTTTCGGGCGGGCAGCAGCAGCGCGTGGCGCTGGCCCGCGCCCTGGTCACCGACCCTGCCGTGGTGCTGGCCGACGAGCCGACCGGCAACCTCGACTCGCGAGGGGCCGAGGAGATGCTGCGCTGGCTGCGGCGCACGGTTGACGAGTGGGGCCGCACAGTAGTGATGGTCACCCACGACCCGCGCATGGCAGCCTACGCCGATCGCATCGTCTTCATGAAAGACGGTACGGTGGTGGACGACACAAAGCTCGGGCCCGAGAAGTCGGCCGAGTACGTGTTCGACAGGATGGAGATGCTTGTGGAGCGGTAGACCCCGCTCCGGTCCTGGCGGCTTGCCGTTTTGGGCGGGCCGTCCGAAGGGAAATCACAGGTGAAAACCTATATTACTTTGCCGTTCCGCTACCTGTTGGGGCGCAAGATGCGTACGCTCCTCACCACGCTGGCCGTGGTGTTCGGGGTAGCGGTTGTATTCGCGGTGAACATGATGCTGCCGACCATGGCGGCCACTCTCAGCGCGAGCGAGACAGGCGTGACAGGCGAGGTCGACATGACCGTCACCAGTGTCACGAGCAACTCGTTCTCGCCCGACGCGCTCGACCAGGTCGCGCAGACCACCGGCGTTGCGGCGGTAGCGCCCGCCTTCCAGCGGCAGGTCGTCTTGCCCGCCGAGTCGAACACGCCGCCGTTCAACCTGATCGGCCTCGAGCCGGCCCGCTCCGAGACGGTGCGCTTCTACCAGGTCACGGACGGCCGCTTCCTTAGCGATTCCGACACGCGCTCGGCCGTGGTGTCGCGGCAGCTTGCCGCCGCCATGGGCATAGGCGTGGGCGACACGTTCGCTCTGCCTACGCCCGACGGAGTGGTCGAGCTTTCGGTTGTAGGGCTGTTCCAAACGCAGGACGACCAGGTGCTAGTGCCCCTGAGCACGGTGCAGGAGATGTTTGCCGCGCCCGGGCAGATCACCGCGATTGACGTGATCATCACGGCGGGTGCAGACCGCGAAGCCGTCAGGCAGGAGCTGCAGTCGAAGCTGGGGTCCGCCTTCAGCGTGGGCAGCGCGGTGGCCAATACCGAGTTCGCCCAGAGCCTGCAGCTTGGGCTGGTGGTGCTCAACGTCTTCGGCGTGCTCGCCCTGTTCATGGGCGCCTTCCTCATCTTTAACACCTTCCGCACGGTGGTGGTTGAGAGGCGGCGCGACATAGGTATGTTGCGCGCGGTTGGCGCCACCCGCGGCACCGTCACGCGCCTGATCCTGGTCGAGTCGGCCCTGCAGGGCGTGATCGGCACTGCGCTCGGGTTGGCCCTCGGCTATCTGATCGGCACGAGCCTGATGAGCGGGCTGCAGGGCGTGCTCAACCAGTTCATGCGCCTCCGCCTCTCCGAGCCGGTAGTGCCGGTGGAAGCGGTCGTGCTGTCGGTGGTGCTCGGCATCGGCGTGACGGTGTTGGCCGGGCTGCTGCCCGCGCTTGCCGCCGGGCGGGTGCCTGTGCTTGCGGCGCTGCGCGAGGAGCGTACCGAGGTCGTGCGGCGGCGCGTCAGCCGCGGCGCGCTCGCCGGCGCGGGCTTCGTGGTACTGGGCGTGGTGTTCCTGTTCCTGCCGAACACGGGGCTGATCCTGCTGGGTAGTGTGCTCGTGCTGGCAGGGCTTGTGATGCTGGCCCCGCTGCTGCTCACCCCGCTGGCGCGCCTGCTTGACCCCGTTATCCACTGGCTCTTCGCCCGCGAAGGGCTGATCGCCGAGGGCAACGTCAAGCGCAACCCGGGCCGAGCGGCCGTGACCGTGTCGGCGCTGATGATCGCGCTGGCGATAATCGTGGCGCTCAGCTCGAGCTTCCTGTCTATCAGGCAGGTGTTCGAGTCGAACCTGAGGAAGAGCCTGGGCGCCGATATCCTGCTGCTGCCGCCGAACGTGGCTGTATGGCGCGGGAACGTGGGTGTCGGTGAAGAGTTTGGCCGGCAACTCGGCCAGATACCGGGCATCGCCACGTGGTCGGGGATGAGCTTTGCCCCGGCCCTGGTGGAAGGCGCCGGCATGCAGGTCTTCGGCATCGACCCGGCGACTTACGGGCAGGTGTCGGGGCTGGGCTTTGAGCAGGGCGACGACAGCACGTACGCCGAGCTTGCCAACGGCCGAAACGCCATCGCCAACAAGATCTTCATGACGACGTTGGGGTACAACGTGGGCGACGAGGTGCCTGTGCAGACCCCGAACGGCGAGCAGCGCTATCGCATCGTGGGCGTCGGCACCGACTATATGGGCGCGAAGATCGTGTCGCTATACGTGTCCAAGGGCAACATGGCCGTCGACTTCGGGCGCGCCGACGACATCATCGTGATGGCGAACCTGGCGCCGGGCGCGGACGAGGCGGCGGTCAAGACCGCGGTCGAGGACCTGATGAAGGGCTATCCTCAGCTGACGCTCTACTGGGGCGCCGAGTGGGTAGCCGACCAACTCGCGTATCTCGGCCAGCTGTTCGCGGCGTACTACGTCATCTTCATCGCGCTGATGATACCGTCGGTGCTCGGGCTGATCAACACGCTGGCGATCAACGTGCTGGAGCGCACCCGGGAGATCGGCGTGCTGCGGGCCATAGGGGCGACGCGGGGCCAGATCCGCAGGCTGGTGGTGGCGGAATCGCTGCTGCTGGGCATGGCCGGCACCGCGCTGGGGCTGCTGGTGGGGCTGGCGCTCGGGTATGGGTTCACCACCCTGATCGGCAACCTGTTCAGCGCCAATGCGGCCTACTACTTCCCGTTCGCGGGGGTGGTGTTCGCGATAGCGCTCGCGCTGATAATGGCTCTGGTCGCAAGCCTGCTGCCTGCGCGCCAGGCGGCCAGGGTGAAGATCGTGCAGGCACTGCAGTACGAGTAGCGCGGCGGCAGTTCATGCTGCCGCGGACACAAGTTAGAGCAAGCAGGGTTGCGGCTTTGGAGCTCACGTATCCAGAGCCGCAACTGTTGGGAATCCGCACCCGCCTCGCCTATTGATCCTGAGGCATGTGAGCCGAACGCTCCGGGCCGGCAAGCTCCAATGCCCTGTGCCCAAGTTGGCGTATCATCTCCTTCAGGCGCTCAGGGCCGATAACCACAACCGGGAAGGGCAGGCTGATCACCATCGGGGCGATCCAGTCGAGCTGGTTGGCTGCCCGGCGGTAGATTATGCCTTCCTCCGTTTGCTCCAGGGTGCCCAACGACTTCTCGGTGATGTGCTGTGCCACTTCCATCGACGTTTTCATCAATAGCTCAACCTGCTCGGTACCCGGCAGCATCGATATCGACGTGAGCACGGTCTGCAGAACGTCGAAATCAACGGGCCGCTCAAAGCTCTCGCCGCCGAGCTCGAGCGCCCGGATACGGTCGAGACGGAAGGTGCGTATGTCGCGGCGCAGATGGCAGTAGCCTGCGGCGTACCAGAAGCCCTCGTGGAACACGATGCCGTACGGGTCGAACTCGCGCTCTGTCTCTTCGCCGCGCCACGCTGCGTACCGCATCTTAACCCTGGCGCGCTGCTGTACAGCCGTGCTCAGCGACATCAGATAGTCGCCCTGCACTTCGACAGGGGACGGTGGTGCGTTGAAGCTGATCGCCTCCTGCAGCGCCCGCGCTTGGTCCAGCAGCCTCTCGGGCATCACACGCTCCGTCTTGGCGAGCGCTCCCTCTATGGCGGCGACCTCGACGGGGAAGCCCCACTTACGCATGGCCAGCAGGCCGAGGGTTAGCGCCACCGCCTCGGCGTCGTTGAACATGAGCGGGGGCAGTTTGTAGCTGCGGCGCAGCCTGTACGCTCCATAAGGCCCGCGCTCTGCCTCGACCGGGATGCCCATGTCCTGCAGCATCGTGATGTAGCGGCGCACCGTCCGCGAGTTTACCTCAAGCCGCCTGGCGATCTCAGTCCCGCTCATCTGCCCGTACGACTGCAACAGCTCCAGCACAGCAAAGAGGCGGATGGTCGGAGAATACATCGAGATACCTCCCGATACAGGGCGAAAACTGTCCTAATCCGGCTGTACATTCATTATAGGCAGTGCCCTGGGAGCGCGCCACCGATCAGTAATGGCACCCGGCACTAAAGAGGCAACAAAGGAGACTCACCCTATGACTACGCAGGAAATACAGCCGTTCGAGATACATATCCCGGAAGAAGACCTAGAGGACCTGCACAAGCGCCTGGACGCCGCGCGCTGGCCGGACGAGTTTCCGGCGCACGATTGGGGCCGGGGCGTTCCCCTGGAATACATGAAGGACCTGGCCGGCTACTGGCGCGGCAGCTACGATTGGAGGGCGCAGGAAGCGCGCCTCAACGGGTTCCCGCAGTTCACCACTGAAATTGACGGCCAGGTAATACACTTCCTGCACGTCCGCTCGCCCGAGCCTGATGCTCTGCCGTTGATCATTACGCACGGTTATCCAGGCTCGATCGCCGAGTTCATGAACATCATCGGCCCGCTTACCGACCCTCGCGCTTACGGGGCCGACCCTGCCGACGCCTTCCACGTCGTGGCCCCGTCGCTGCCGGGCTTCGGCTTCTCAACGCCCCTTCATGGCGCCGGTTGGGAGGTGGGCCGCACCGCCCGGGCATGGGTCGAACTGATGAGCCGCCTGGGGTATGAGCGCTACGGCGCGCAGGGCGGAGATGTCGGCGCGGGTGTGGCCGGCGACCTGGGCAAGATTGACACCGACCATGTGCTAGGCGTCCACGTCAACACCGATGCAGACGCGGCCGCAACCTTCGCGAACCCCGAGGTCGTGGCCGCGCTCTCGGACGAAGACAGGGCCACCGTGCAGCGCATGCAAGAGATCTGGGAGGACAGGAAGGGCTACATCGCGATTCAGTCCACTCGCCCGCAGACCATCGCGTACTCCCTTACTGATTCTCCTGTTGGGCAGCTGGCCTGGATTGTGGAGAAGTTCCACGAGTGGACCGACCCGGCCGCGCAAAGGCCGCAGGACGCGGTGGACCTCGACCAGCTGCTCACCAACGTAAGCATCTACTGGTTCACCAAGTCGGGCGCGTCGGCCGCCAACTTCCTCTGGGAAGCGTTCCACGCCGTTCGCGACTGGGGAGCACCCGGGCTGGCGCCGGTCGGCTGGGCGGCGTTCGGCGGCGAGACGGTCACCCGCAAGCTCGTGGACCCCGAGGGCAAGATCAAACACTGGACAGACTATCCGCGCGGCCGCCACTTTGCCGCGATGGAGGCGCCCGAATTGCTGGTGGCCGACATCCGCCGGTTTTTCAGTGGTCTGCGTCTGAAGTAGAACGTCCAAGTAGAATAGACTGAGAGCAGCCCGGTGCATCGATGACCCACCGGGACCTAGGCGATCGGCCGCCGGTGCGGATCGTCAATGCTACGCACCTGCAACCGCCGAAACTACCGGCGGCAACTACGTACAAGAGCCACCCGATCGTGGGTGGCTCTTGCTTGTGACGGTGTGTCGCTCAATCTGATTGCCGCCTGGGCTTTGGCCGGGCGGAGCCTTTTGCCCAGCGCGAAGGTTTGGCCGTGGGCGACGTGGCCTTGCCGGTTGCCTTGCCGAGCCTGCCGCGTGCGAACCGGTCGGGCCGTTGGCGCTCGTAGGGCTGTGCCGTGCGGGTCTGCCGCCTGGGAGGATTACCCTCCGCTGCGTCTGTCGCCTCTACCTGCAGCTTGCGGCCCTTGATTGTGGTGGTGCGCAGCGCATTCACAACTCGGTCTTTGTCGCCCTCCGGGACCTCTACGAACGTTACTCGATCATAGATGTCGATAGCGCCGATGGTGCGGCCGGGTATGCCGGCTTCGTTGGCTATTGCCCCGACGATGTCGCCGGGGCGCACACCGGCCTCGCGCCCCACGTTCAGCACCAGCCTCGCCATACCGCGTTCCACCCCGTCGCTGATGGTGCGGGCCTGGGCGGGCTCCACCATTTCGGTCAGTGGGCGCTCACCGTCGGAAGCCATCTTGGCGGCAGCGGCCGCTATCTCGGCAAGGTCGAACTCCTCGGCAAGCTCTGTCACCAGCTGCATGAAGGGCAGCAGATTGCCCGCCGCTATCTTCTCGCGAATCGAGGTCTTCATCAGCTCGCGCCGTCTTGCCTCGACGTCCAGCAAGGAAGGCAATCGCATGGGCGTGATCTTTTGCCCTATGATGCGCTCAATAGCCCGCAGCCACCGGATTTCATTGGGCTGCACAAGCGTGATCGCCTTACCCTCCCGCCCGGCGCGCCCGGTGCGCCCTATGCGGTGTACGTACGATTCGGCGTCCTCTGGTATGGCGTAGTTGAAAACGTGGGTGACGCCCGTGATATCGAGGCCGCGGGCAGCCACCTGCGTCGCCACCAGCAAGTCAACCTGGCCCGAGCGGAAGCGCTGAGCACACGGTCGCGCTGGGCTTGATTTAGGTCGCCATGCAGCGTCTCGGCGCCGAAACCCCGCGACTGTAAGGCCTCGCCAAGCTCGTCCACGTCGCGCTTGGTGCGGGCGAAGATCATGGCCGACTCCGGTTCCTCGTGATCGAGCAGACGAGTCAGTGCGTCCAGCTTGTTGCGTGCCGGTACCTCCACGTACGACTGCTCTATGGTAGGTACCGACATCTGGGCGGTCTGTAACGTCACCCGCACAGGGTCGCGCAGGTACCGCTTCGCCAGACCGGCGATCCTCGGTGGGATCGTGGCGGAGAAGAGGGCCATTTGCCGTTCGGTGGGCGCCGCGTCGAGTATTGTCTCAATATCTTCGAGGAAGCCCATGTCGAGCATCTCGTCTGCCTCGTCGAGCACGACGTACTTGACGTCGCTCAGCACGAGCGTACCCCTTCGCAAATGGTCGAGTACTCGCCCGGGCGTGCCGATCACGACGTGCACGCCGCGTCTGAGTGCGTGCAACTGCCTGTCAATTGGCTGGCCGCCGTATACGGGGAGCACGCTGAGCCGCTTGAAGTGGCCCAGCCGGTGTACCGCCTCGGCGACCTGCACCGCGAGCTCCCTCGTGGGGGCCAGCACTAGCGCCTGCGTGCTTGCGCTTTCCAGATCCACACACTCCACGATCGGGATGGCAAACGCGGCGGTCTTGCCCGTGCCGGTTTGCGCCTGGGCGATAACGTCGCGGCCCTCAATGAGGGGGCGTACCGTCCGCTCCTGTATGGGCGTCGGGGCCTCATAGCCCAGATCGGCCAGCGTCTTGAGCATGCCCTCGCTGAGGCGTAGGTCGGCAAACGTGGTTCCCGGTGTCGCTGCTGTTTCCGGCGTGGTTGTTGTCACTTCTAGCGGTCCTCTCGCGCGCGGTCGCACCATTTCATGCGGGTATCCTTCGTACCTGGAGCTACCAGTCCAGCAAGGCGCATACCATCTTCAAAGTGTGCGGAGCGAACACGCCTGGCAGGTCCCTGGGAGGGCGATTATTGGTAACGAGAATGGCCCTTCTCGGAACTATCGCGCACTCCGCCCTCCGTTCCTTCAGCTTTCACCCATTTGTTGCCGGGCGCAACCATATTGTTAACCCGGGGCTGCTAGCATTGTGGTAGGCCGGTGTCGGGCGCCCCGGACCGTTTGACTTTGGCGGCGGATTGGTAGGAGCTGATGGCGATTCGCGTGATTCTTGCCGACGACCACGAGATGCTGCGCGCCGGGCTGCGCCTGTTTCTCCAGCGCGACCCTGACATCGAGGTCGTGGCCGAGGCGGCGGACGGCCGCGAGGCAGTGCGGCTGGCGGCCGAGCTAAGGCCCGACGTGGTGCTCATGGACATGAGGATGCCGCTGATGGACGGCATCGAGGCCACCGCGGCCATCAAGCGCGACCTGCCCGACGTTGAGGTGCTGGCCCTCACCAGCTTGCTCGAGGACTCGTGGGTCGTGGGCGCGATACGGGCGGGCGCTACCGGCTACCTGCTCAAGACGACCCGCGCCGACGAGCTTTGCCAGGCCGTGAAGGCGGCCGCCGCCGGGCAGGTCCAACTATCGGCCGACGCCGCGGCCTTTCTGGTCAAAGAGGTGCGCGCCCCCGACCGGCACGAATCCCTCAGCGAGCGAGAGCTTGAGGTGCTTAAGTACCTGGCGCGCGGGCTGTCGAACAAGGAGATCGCGCACGAGCTATGTGTCGAGGAGAACACCGTTCGCACGCACGTCCACAACATACTGCGCAAGCTGAACGTGCCCAGCCGTACGCAGGCGGCCCTGTTCGCCCTGCACTCGGGGCTGGTCCCCACGGCCGGCGGCGGTTGAGGGGCCGTTGCTCTGGCGCCCGCTGCCCCATGTCCTGTTTCTCGCGGAGGCAGGTTGTCTGAATGACCATCAGTGCCGTTGGTGAGCCTGACGTCGGAGCCGAGCCCGGCGCCCCCGGCGCGCGCCCCCGGCCGCTGGAGCTTGCCGGCGAGCTGGTTCAAAACATCGGCCCCGACGCCCTTGAGCTTGCGAGCGACCTGATCCACAGCATCACGCGAGACGGCCGGATCGTCTACGCCAACCGGGCCTGGCGAGAGAGGCTGGGTTACGACATCGCCGACCTGCCCGCCCTCTCGATTGACGACGTAATCCACCACGACCACGTCGCCCACTGCCGCGACGTCATAGCGCGGGCGCTGGCCGGCGAGAACGTCGGCCCGGTGGAGATCGTGCTGGTGGCGCGGGACGGGAGGCAGTTGCCGGTCGAAGGCCTGGTTGCGCGTGCGGGCTCGGGAGACTCAGACGCCACAACGCTGGGTGTGTTCCGCGATGTGACCGAGCGCAAGCGCACGCTCGACCTGCTGCGAGCCAGCGAGGAGAGGTTCCGCACCGAGCGCGACTTCAATGCCGCGATCCTGAACGCAGCCGGGAGCCTGCTCGTCGTGGTGGACGTCTTTGGCAGGGTGCTGCGCTTCAACCGCGCCTGCGAGGAATTGAGCGGCTACTCTCGGGAAGAGGTCGAAGGGCGCGCGTTCTGGGAAGTACTGGGCTGGGGCGACCCCGAAATCGCCGGGCGGCTCAAGCAAGCATTCGAGCGACGCGCGAGCGCCAGTTTGCCCCCCTCGTGGGAAGAATACTGGGTGATGCGCGATGGCACCCGCAGGCTGGTGTCGTGGTCTCTCAGCGCTCTGCAAATCAACTCCTCCTCCACCGAGTACTTCATCGCCAGCGGGGTGGACATTACGCACCAAAGGGAGCAGGAGGAGATTCTGCGCGAGAGCGAGGAGCGCTTCCGCTCGCTCTTCCAGCACAGCATTGACGCCGTGCTGCTCACCTCGCCCGACGGGGGCATCTATGCGGCCAACCCCGAGGCGTGCCGCATCTTCGGCATGACCGAGGAGGAGATTTGCCGGGCCGGCAGGGCGGGCGTGGTCGATCAGTCCGACCCGCGGCTGCCGGTCTACCTCGAGGAGCGGCGGCTTACCGGAAAGGCCCGAGGCGAATTGACGCTGCGGCGCGCCGACGGCTCGACATTCCCCGGCGAGATAAGCACTTCCATCTTCCTGGATAGGGAGGGGCGGCAGAAGACCGGCATGATCATCCGCGACGTGACCGAGCGCAAGCAAGCCGAGGAGGCGCTGCGCGAGAGCGAGGAACGCTTCCGCCGGGCATTCGATGACGCGTCGATAGGCATGGCGCAGGTGGGGCTGGACGGCCGCTGGCTCAAGGTGAACCGCTCTTTGTGCGAGATCCTAGGCTACAGCGAGGTGGAACTGCTGGCGACCGACTTCCAGTCGCTCACCCACCCCGACGACCTCGAGGCCGACCTGGACCAGGTGCGGGCGATGGTTGCCGGGGAGATCCGCACCTACCAGATGGAGAAGCGCTACTTCCACAGGCAGGGCCACGTCGTGTGGGTATTGCTCAGCGTTTCGATGGTGCGCGACGGCGCAGGGCGGCCGATGTACTTCCTGTCGCAGGTGCAAGACATCACGGGGCGCAAGCGAGCCGAAGATGCCCAGCGCCTGCTGGTAGATGCCGGTACCGTGCTTGCGCCCTCCATCGACTACCGTACCACGCTGGAGAACGTGGCGCGGCTGGTCGTGCGGTCGCTCGCCGACTACTGCATCATGTACCTGCTCGAGGAGGACAGGCAGATCAACCGCACGGCAGGCGCCCACTCAGAGCCTGAGAAGGAACGGCTGCTGGCGGACCTGTTGCGCTACAGCCCCGGGCAGGGCGTGAACGACCTGGTGGCCCGGGTCATAAGCACGGGCGAGCCGTTGATGATGGTCGAGATACCGCGGGGCGTGCTGGAAGCGCACGCATACGACTCTACACAGCTGCGCACGCTGCTGGAGCTTGACGTGCGGTCGGGCATCATCGTGCCGCTGGAAGCGACCGGCGGGGTGATCGGCGCGATGATGCTGCTGCTCTCGGGGCCGGAGCGTAGATACTCCGGGGCCGACTTGAGCCTGGCGCGCGACGTTGCCCGGCGGGTGGCGCTGGCCCTGGAAAACGCCAGGCTCTTCCAGCAGGTGAAGGAGACCCTGGCCGGCCGCGATGCCATGCTCTCGGTGGTGTCGCACGACATGAAGAACTACCTGGTCGCTATCGGCGCTTTCGCGCAGACCCTGCCCGAGCTTGTGCCCCGCGACGGCTCTCCCGCCAACCGGCAGTTGCTGGAGGGGCTGGCGCAGATCGAGCGGGGGGCCGGGGAGATGAACCACCTGGTGCTCGACCTGATGGACTTCGCCGGGTCGCAGGTGGGCCTCGCGCTCAGGCTGGCGAAGCGCCCCATGGACCTGGTCGAGCTGACGCGCAACGTGGTGTGCCAGCAGCAGCGCACGGCCCTGCAGCACACGATCGTGTTCGAGACCGGCGAGACCGAGTTCACCGGCTCGTGGGACGGAGAGCGGATCTCGCACATGCTGGTCAATCTGATCTCCAACGCGGTGAAGTACAGCCCGCGCGGGAGCGAAATCACCGTGTCGCTCAAGCGGCAGCAAGACGAAACGGGCCGGTGGGCCGTGCTGTCGGTGCGCGACCGGGGCATCGGCATACCGGCGAAGGACCTGCCCGGCATATTCATCCGCTTCACGCGGGCGGGCAACGTGGGCAACGTCGAGGGCCGAGGGCTTGGATTGTACAGCGTGCAGCAAATCGTGCAGATGCACGGCGGCTCGATCGGCGTCGAGAGCGAGGAAGGGATCGGCTCCAGGTTCATCGTGAGGCTGCCCGCCAACGGCGCGTGAGCGGACCGTGCGGTACAAAAGAGGGGGCGCTACCTCACGGCAGCGTCCCCTCTCACTATGTAGTCAGTCTATCGGCCTGGGCGATCCCCACGCCCAGCCGGGAGAGTCGGCTACGGGCAAAGGTTACCGTTGTTGTACTGGTCGAGGGTGTTGGCCAGCGCCAGCGCCTGGTTGCGCTTTGCCAGCAGATCGCCCTTGACCTTAGGCCCGAGGTAGCTCCCCGTGCCGTTGAAGTTGACCTGGTCGAGCAGCGCCTGCCCGGCCAGGACCGCATCCGCAGCCGCGGGACACCACTCCGCGCCTGCATCTTCGTTCAGATGGGCCGCTAGCAACTGCGAGGCCAGGTTGTAGGCCCCATCGCTGGCCATGTTCTTGGCCCGGTCCACGGTTAGGCTGCTCAGCACCCTGACACCCGTGGTGCAGTCGTTGATCACGAGATCGCCAATGGTCTGAGGCAGCAGGTCCTCGAGGATGTACCAGCCCGCGTCGGGTCCGCCGTTGGCAGCGGCTACTTCGTCCTGGTTACCACCTGAGCAGATGTTCCAGTTCTTCCAGTAGCCGATGGTCCTCGGCTCGCCGCCGGGGCGGGTATTGTTGACCTCGAAGGTCAGCTTGCCGCCCGCGGGTATGGCGTAGAGAGTACCGGCGCCGAAGTCGAAGCAGCGGTTGCCGATATCGGAAGGCGGCGGGTCCAAGCGGTTGGGGTTGTAAGGTGTGATGGTGGTGTCGGCCACCCCGTCGCCGTCCGTGTCCACCTTCCACAGGCTAGACCAGCCGGCCGGGGCCTCACGCTCGCAGATCGTGTAGGTCAGGTTCGGGTTGAGGTTGTAGTTGTTGAAGGTGAGTATCCCGTCGACCTTGCCCGACGTACTGTCGTTGGCAAGAGGTGTGCTGAGGAAGGCCGAGTCGCTCAGGGCTTGCGGGCCGGTGTACAGGCTGAAGCTCCAGATCATGGCCGCGTTGATCGTGCCATTCGTCAGCTTCAGCATGCTGACCCTGCCGCCCACGTCGCAGTAGTCGCTTGCGGTCTTGCCACTCGTGTAGGTCACGCCGTAACTGGAGTTGAGTACCGCGTTGGCGTTGACCGTGTTGGGCACCGTGGCCTGTCCGGTGAACGGGCCGGGCACGGTGACCTCGAAGCTCTTCGTCTCACCGACCAGCAGGTCGAACGTGCTGGGGGTGACTTCGTCTGACGTGATAACCAGGTCGGCATCACCCGTGTTGACGAAGGTGATTGTGAACAAGGCGGGACCTTCCTGAGGCACGGGCTCGATGCCCACCTTGCAGACCTTTTCCACCGTGTAGCTCGGGTGTATTACGTCGACCAGGTGAGGATCGGACCGCGTCACGTCGTTCGGGAAGCCGAACGGGTGATAGTGCACGGTAGCGGTGTTGTCCAGTACCTCGGGAGCACCCGCCGGCACTACGTAGGTGTAGCTGGTAGAGCAACTCCCACCCGGAGCAAGCTCGTTGCAAGCCGCCGGCAGAGTCACGGCCGCCACCAGCGAGTCGCTGAAGGTGTCCAGGATCAGGTTAGGCGAGTCGGCCGAGGAGGTATTGTTGATAGTGATGTTGTAGGTGATGGTATCGCCCTCCTTGGCGTACGCCGGGCCTGTCTTGGTGATGTCCACTGACGGCTGGAACAGGTTGGTGCTGTGGCTGCCCGAGCTGCCGGCAACTTCCGCGCTAAGGCCCTCGTAGGTGCATGATGCGTAGGCCGTGTTGACGAACGGATCGTCGGCACCGGGCGGGATCATAAACCCGGTGGTAATCGTACCGCTCGTGCCGGCCGGCATTATCATCATGTCGTAGAGCCCGATGGTCGGGTCCTCGATCGAGCACTGCAGGTTCGGCGCACCGGCCGGTCCGCCGGACGGGCTAGTGTTCTCCAGGAAGATCGTGTACTCCACAGGGTCACCGATCTTGCTGAGCATGTCGCCCGTCTTGGTCAGGTTGACACTCGGCTGGTAGTTGTTGGTGTAGGTGCAGCTGAACGTCTCGCCGTCGTCGGACGGCAGGTTCACAGTGAAGGAGCACCCCGCACCGGCGCTGCCGGTCCAGCCGGGCTGGCTGATCTCGGCGATGTGGTACGTGCCGGACAACAGGTCAACACCGAAGTCGATGTAGCCCGCGCCGGTCGTGGTCGCAGTCGCGAGGGTGTTGTTCTGAGCGTCCTTCAAGTTGAACGTCCAGCCGGTCGCGAAGCCCGTAGGTACGGTGACCTTCTGGACGCGTGCCTTGGCGGGAAGCACCACGTTCAGCGAGTGGCTGTCCGAGTCGTAGATGTCGTTGAGGAAGCCTGTGGGGTGGTAGTGGACGGTAGCGGTATTCACCAGCGGGTCGGGAGCGCCCACCGGCACCACGTAACTGTAGGTGAAGTTGCAGCTGGCGCCCGGGGCAAGCGGGCTGCACGCAGCAGGAGGTACCGCGCCCGGCACCAGCGAGTCGACGAAGCTATCCCCAATCAGATCGGGCGAGTCGGCCGAGGAGGTGTTCAGGATAGTGATTTCGTAGACGGCGGGTTCGCCCACCAGCACGTCTGTTGGGCCTGTCTTGGTGAGGTCCACCGACGGCTGGAACAGGTTGGTGCTGTGGCTATCCGAGCCGGAAGCCACTACTTCACTGAGGCCAGGGTACTTGCACGAAACACTGGCCGTATTGACGAACGGGTCGGGATCACCGGGCTGAACGGTGTAGTTCGGGAAGAACGCCATGGTATACCCGGCGCCCAGCAGCACTTGAGCCGAGAACCCGATGGTCGGGTCATCGATCGAGCACTCGAGGTTTGGCGCACCCGCGGGTCCGCTCAAGCTGGTGTTGTCCAGCGTGATCGCGTACCCAATAGGGTCGCCGATCTTGCCGAGCATGTCACCCGTCTTGTCCAACGTTACGCTCGGCTGGTAGGTGTTGATGTAAGTGCAGCTAAACATCTGGCCGTCGTCGGCAGGCAGGTTCACTGTGAAGGCGCAGCCAACCCCACCGTCGCTGGTCCAGCCGGGCTGGGAAGTCTCGACGATGGTGTAGCTGCCGGAGTAGAGGTCGTAGTTGAAGTCGAGGAACCCGGCGCCCGTGGTGGTCGCCGTGGCGACCGGGGTGCCGTTCTTGTTCAGGGTAAACGTCCAGCCGTCCTCGAAGCCGGCAGGCACCGAT
>DASTEB010000040.1:0-5346 GCA_035710025.1 Chloroflexia bacterium | reverse complement strand
TGATGCCGTAAACGATCACGAAGAAGATCACCATGACCAACGCAAACTCCACCGCGGCCTGTCCTGGCTGCCGGTGCGTCTTATCGATTCGAGTGTGGGTGCTTTTGCGTGTCATCCAGACTACCTACGGCATTACGCACGAGCCGTTGTACGTTGCCGGTGATAGGTTCTCAATATGGGGCATCGTCGCGCTGGTCGTGTAAGACGTCGGCAGGGTCACGAACATGCCACCAGGTTGGAAGAGGCCAAAAAGAAAGTCGTGTGGATAGGTAACGGTTACCTTCACCCGATTTCCGCTCTGCTGAACGGCAACGACCGTCAGAGTTTTGCCGGAAGCCAGATCATCCCGTAAATCGTCCCGAACGGCATCGCACACGTCAGCGTACCCGCTTCTGGCTTGCTGCGTCGGAGTCAGGGCCGCCCAGCGCGCGCCAACGCCGGCTGCGTGAACCACGGCCAGTTGCTCGCCGTAGATGCGGGCAACGTCGGCAACACCCACGAGTAACAGCACGAGGAGCGTGACGATTAGCGCCAGCTCTACAGTCGCCTGCCCGCGCTTGCGTATTGCGGCCTTATTCGGTTTTTCTTGTGGCGAGTCGGCCAACGGCCATCCTCCAGAGCGCACGACAGTACTCAGCGACACTATCCCGGCAGGGCCGGCGCGTGTGCGTGGTTCAGGTGCCAGGTCTATTGACTTGCGGTGTCCAGGGTGGTGGTAGATTTGCAGGCAGGAAATGCGCTATGGAGGACTGGACGATTACTGCCCGTAGATATGCTGGGACCTGCAGCCATGTAACCTTGCGGTCCTACGGCTTGCACACAGCGAAGGGGGACCGATTACACCCGCGACCACGTCGACCTCAGGCTCAGTATGAACGCGCCCTCATGCTTCTGCCTGACGACCTCTCGGCTCTCCGCTTCCGAGAGTCGTATTCTGCTGACATAATGATAGCACAATGCCCACCTCAACCGCAATACTCCGATGGTATTATCAATTGAGGTAGTAGGACCAAGCAGTGATTAGTACGCCCTGACACCTCACCCCAACGCCTACTCCCGCTCGCGTCCCGCGATGAGGCGCTCTTTCACGTGGCGAGCCTCGGGGCGGAAGTGGCAGAACTGGAGTTGCTTCTTCAACTCTAGATCTACGAGGTCCGACCCCATGCGGTTTTTCTCCATGCTCAGGATCACGTACTGGTGGAATTGCTGCGCAGCGTGCTTGTTGTACTCCATGTACTGGCGGTCCACGATGTCGAACTTCTCGTTCATGATCATGATCAGGTCGGCCTCATACGCGATCAACGGGCTGGCAAGCAGGTGCTCCAGCTTGAGCCGCTGCGCCTTCAGGCCCTCGGTCTGCGCCGCCACGATCACCACGACCGCGATGTCCTGGTCGAGGGCAAGCTCCTTCAGCCCCTCGATCTGCTCGGCGTTGCGGGCCTCTTCGTCCACGTGCGAGGATTCCGTAGGGATCTTCTGGAGGTAGTCCAGGAAGAGGATCAGGGGCTTGTCGTGGGCCGGGCCGCCGGGGGCACGCAGGGCGCGTATCTTGTTGGTCAGCACGTCGAGCGTGGTGTTGTACGACGAGCCTTTCATCAGCAGGAAGTTGTGGCCGTAGCGCGAGATGCGCTCCAGGGCCGTGCGGCCGCGGGCGTCAGACGCGACGGCGTGGATGAAGCTCTGCCTGTCGCGGTGCTCGATCTTGTACTTCTCGACCAGGTCGGCGATGTCGCGCAGGCGCAGGCCGTCACTCGGCGTGCCGTCGCCCGTCTGCACGCTCTCCATCGAGATGAGGCGCTGGGTGAGGTAATCGGTCTCGTGCTCGTAGCACACGAACAGGCATACGGCGCTGCCGCTCGCGGCCATGTTGCGCCCCATCTGCATGGCGAGGGAGGTCTTGCCCACGCCCGCGTGCCCGCTGATGAGCACCAACTGGCCAACGCGCAGGCCCCCGCCGATGGTGAAGTCGAGGTCGGCGAAGCCGGTCTTGATTGGGGTGAACTCGTCGGCCGCGCCCGAGGTTACGCGGCTTTCGATGCCCGCTATGATGTCGGCCACCGAATTGACGTTGGAGGAGTGGTCTATATTGAGCGACTGGTTGTTGCGACCCATTAACTATGCTCCGTTCCGGTGCCTGCGCGCAGAGTCTGCCTGCCGCGCAATACGAAGATCGACAGGGCGTAATAACGGATAAGGTTAGCCCGGACTAAGTATAGCATAACGCCCGCGCAACGTTATGTCTCGTCGGCAGCCCGGGAAAGAGCACAGCCCCGGCCGTTTCGCCGGGGCTGCAGATGAGTCGCCGATGGGTTTGGGCGAGTCTAGCTCTTGCGCGGCTCCAGGGTGACCATGACGGGCGCGCTGGGGCGCAGGGTGCCGACCATCTTGGGGCGGATGTCCTGCCCCGGCACGAGATCGATGCTGTAGCCGCGGGCGATCATCGCTACGGCGGTCACGGCCTCCAGCATGGCGAAGTTGTTGCCGATGCAGATGCGAGGCCCGCCGCCGAAGGGGAAGTAGGCGAACTTGGGCCTGCTCTTCTCGCCCTCCGGGGTGAAGCGCTCGGGATCGAACTTCTCCGGGTCGTCCCAGTACCTGGGGTGGCGGTGGGTGAGGTACTGGCTGAAGATCATCATCGAGCCTTTGGAGATGTCATAGCCGCCGATCTCGTCCGCGTCCAGCGAGTCGCGCACGAAGACCCACACCGGCGGGTAGAGGCGCATGGCCTCCTTTACCACCATCTCGGTGTAGGTCAGCTTCTCGATGTCTTCGTAGGTGGGTTTGCGGTCGCCGAGCACGCGGTCGGCCTCCTCCTGCACGCGCTGCTCGATCTCGGGGTGCTGGGCAAGCAGGTACCATGTCCAGGTCATCGCCTGTGCGGTGGTCTCGTGCCCGGCGAAGAAGATGGTGATCACTTCGTCGCGCAGCTGCCGGCGGCTCATCGGCTCGCCCGTCTCAGGGTCGGTGGCGGCGAGCAGGATGCCGAGCAGGTCGCGCTCTTCGGTGGGGTTGGCGCGGCGGCGGTCGATGATGCCGTAGATGAAATCGTCCAGCACCTCGATGGCGCGGTTGAAGCGGCGGTTGGTCCTGGTCGGCACCCACTGCGGGATGTCGATCATGTTGAGCGACTTCTGGCTGACCGTCTCGAGCACGTAGGTGAAGGCCCGGGCCGCCTGCATAGCGTCGCGGCCGATGTCAATGCCGAACATGGTGCGGGCGATGATGTCCATGGCGAGGCGCATCATGGCTGAGTTGACGTTGAAAGGCTCGGTGGTCTTGCGGCGGCGGGCCTCCCAGCCCTTCAGCATGCGCTCGGTTGACTCGACCATGTCGGGGGCGAACCGAGTAATGCCCTTCGGGGTGAAGGTGGGCTGCATGACCGCGCGCTGGCGGCGCCACAGGTCGCCCTCGGCGGTGAACAGGCCGTGGCCGAGGGTCATCTGCAGCTTCTTGAAGCCGAGACCCTTCTCGTAGTTCTGCTTGTTGTCCGAGAGGACGTACTTGACGTAGTCAGGCTCGACCAGAAGGTGCGACACGAGCGGGCCCATCTGCAGGCGCACGATGTCGCCGTACTGCTCCCACATCTGCCTGTAGAACTCGATCATGCCCTCGCGGCGCATGTCGACCAGGCTGCCGATTACAGGCATACCCTTTGGGCCGGGTGCGAGCCGCGGCTCCATAGTGGGTTGGGCTACGGGCGGTTCCGCGGCGGGGCGTTCAATTGTAGATACCATCGGGGCGTTCTCTTTCCTGCGGTGGGGCATGGCGCTACGACCATACCGGTTGCGGTCAGTAGTGAGGGTGTAGCGTGTTCGCGCCCTCCAGTTAATTGTACATCCGCAAGAGTTGTTCCCCAACACGCCGGGAACGCTCTCGCCCCGACGTGTGTAAGAGTCGTAGTGCCGCCCTCAGGGCCCTTGCTAGCCGTGGGCAGGCGGCCCATTACGCATATGACAGGAAGGAACGCACATGAGAACGAACGCTTTGAAGTGGATTGCTGCACTGGTCTTGCCCGCGCTGCTGCTCCCCGCGGCAGCAGACAGCACCGTCGCGGCACAGCGAGAGTCGCGCACGTTCGCCGAGACTGGGAAGACCGTGCAGGGGCGGTTCCTGCGGTACTGGCAGGAGCACGGTGGGGTGGCCCAGCAGGGCTACCCGGTATCGGGGGAGATGCAGGAGAGGTCGCAGACCGACGGCAAGTTGTACACGGTACAGTACTTCGAGCGGGCGGTGTTCGAGTTGCACCCGGAGAACGTGGCGCCGAACGACGTGCTGCTGTCGCTGCTCGGCACGTTCGCGTACAGGGAGAGTTACCCTGACGGAGCACCGGGACAGCGGGCGAGTGCGGCCAACCCGCAGAGGTTCTCGCAGACCGGGAAGACACTGGGCGGCAAGTTCCGCGAGTATTGGGAGCGAAAGGGCGGCCTCGCCCAGCAAGGGTATCCGATCTCCGACGAGTTCATGGAGAAGAACGCGCTTGACGGGGAGACGTACCTGGTTCAGTATTTCGAGCGGGCGGTGTTCGAGTTGCACCCGGAGAACGACCCGCCTTACGACGTGCTGCTCTCGCAGCTTGGCAAGTACCGGTTCGACAGGCTGACGGCGGGCAACGCGAAGTACCTCAAGACGCTCGACGCGGTCTGGCGGGACGTGCGCGACGGCTACATCTATGGCTACATCTATAAGGACTTCCGGGGACAGGACTGGGACGCCGTCGGCGAGCGGTACCGCGAGCGCGTGGCCGAGGCGACGAGTGAGGAAGAGGCATACCGGCTAATCTCGCACATGATCGTTGGCCTCGACGACCGGCACTCGCACTTCCAGGACCCGGCGGTGCGGAAGCAGGCCGAGGACGCGCGGAGGGGGCGCATCAGCCTGGTGGGCATCGGGGCAAGCCTGCAGGAGATCGAAGGGGGCAGGCGTGTTTCGTTCGTGTACCCCGGCGGCCCGGCCGAGCAAGCGGGCCTGCGCGTGTACGACACAATCCGCGCCATCGACGGGCGCAGCCTGGCCGAAGATCCCGAGGCGGTGCGCCTGGTGCGCGGCCCGGCCGGGTCGAGCGTGAGGCTGCTGGTCGAGTCGTACGGTGAAGCGCCGCTTGAGGTGACGGTGGTGCGGGGAGAGGTACGGTACGAAGACAAGATTGTCTCGCGAAGGCTTCCTAGCACGAACGTGGTGTACGTGGACATACCGACCTTCATCGTCGAGGGTATCGCCGGGCAGGTGCGCGACGCGCTTGTCAGGGCGATTGCCAGCGGGCCGGTGGACGGGGTGATAGTGGACGTGCGGCTCAACAGCGGCGGCGCGGGCGACGAGCTGATGGAGGCGCTCTCGATGTTCGTTGAC